>DATHUZ010000437.1:0-5992 GCA_035461725.1 Anaerolineae bacterium | reverse complement strand
TTCCTCCTCGCCACCGGTCACATCCTCTTTGACCGGGGGCCGTTGCTGCGCTGGTCAGATGCGGTTGAAAACAGCGTGCCTGAGCCTTTCGTACTGATCCATCCTGATGATGCGCGCAAGGCGGGGCTGGCACACGGCCAGCTGGTGCGTATCGAATCATCGCGCGTTGTCGAGGGCGCGGGCATCGAGCGGATCGCGCACGTGAGCGACAGGATAGTGCCAGGCGTCGTGTGGGCACCCCTGAACCTTGGTGGCGATCAGGTAACGGCCCTGTTTGAAGAGCCGGGAGTGCTGCCGCGGGTGCGGGTTGCAGCGGCGGACTCTGCGCCGGCTCTGACACCCACCGACAGTCATGAGTCTTGATTGGAGCAAGGTATGGATTGGGTAGGGGATTTCTGGATTCCTCTCATCAAAGGGATCATCGTCGTACTGGTCCTGCTGCTTGGCGGCGCGTACATGACGTGGGGCGAGCGCAAGATCTGCGCCCGGTTCCAGGTACGCTATGGCCCGAACATGGCCGGCCCGTTTGGTATCCTCCAGCCGCTGGCTGACGCGGTGAAGGCCATCTTTAAAGAGGAGATCATCCCGAGCCACGTAGACAGAGTGACTTACCTGCTCGGCCCCTTTATCTCGTTCGCCGGGGTGCTGATCACCTTTGCCGTCATCCCCTTTGGACCGGAGGTCGATCTCTTTGGACGGACGATCGGGCTCTGGATCGGCGACGTGGAGATCGGACTGCTCTTCCTGGTGGCGATCGCAGGGCTGGCAAGCTATGGCGTCGTGCTCGGCGGCTGGTCGTCTAACAACAAGTACTCGCTGCTCGGCACGCTGCGCGCTGCGGGACAGATGCTCAGCTACGAGCTGCCTCTTGGGGCGGCACTGCTGCCGGTGGCACTGCTGGTCGGTAGCCTCAATCTACGCGCGATCGTCGACTATCAGGGGAACTGGCCGCTGGTGGTACTCCAGCCGGTCGCCTTTATCATCTTTTTGATCGCGATCCTTGCCGAGAGTAACCGCTCCCCCTTCGACCTGCCCGAGTCGGAGAACGAGCTGGTGTCGGGCTTTATGACCGAATACGGGGGCATCAAGTTCGCCCTCTACTTTATCGCCGAGTACACCGCGATGGTGGTGAACAGCGCCATTGTCGCCACCGTGTTCCTGGGAGGGTGGAAGTGGCCGGCGGTGATCTCGGACCTTCATCCACTGGCCGGTGTCGGGCTCTTTGTAGCCAAAGTGGTGTTCATGCTCTTTGTCTACGTCTGGGTTCGCACCGCCACGCCGCGCGTGCGTTTAGACAAGTTTATGAACTTTGCCTGGAAATTCATGCTGCCGCTGGCGCTGTTGAACCTGATTGTGACAGCGGTGGTGGTGGCATTTGTCTAGCCAAGATTGGTGAGTGAGAATCCATGATCAGAGACTCGATAGTTGGGCTGTGGCAAGTGCTGCGGGCGATGGCGCTAACGCTCAGGCACTTTTTCACGCGGCCGGTGACAATCCAGTATCCGAAGGAACCGGTGCCGTTGTATCCCCGCTTCCGGGGACAGCACCAACTGCTCTTCTACGAAGAGGGACCGTACAAGGGGCTGGAGCGGTGCATCGGCTGCTCGCTGTGCGCGGCCTACTGCCCGACGCACTGTATCTATGTCCAGGCCGCAGAGAACAAGGACGGCGTCCAGCGCTCGCCCGGCGAGCGCTATGCGGAGGTGTACGAGATCAACATGCTGAGGTGCATGTTCTGCGGCTACTGTGAAGAAGCATGTCCCACCGGGGCCATCGTCCTGCGGCGCGAGTTTGCGCTGGCCGATTACACCCGTGAGGACCTGCTCTACCAACAGAAGCGCCTCCAGGAGACGCAGGCGCCGAATGCCATCATCCGGCCCGACTCGGTAGATGAGATTCCGGGCACGGGCAAGGCCCCGCGCAAGCGGCGGGACAGGTCGTAGGAGGGCACACTAGATGGAGATGGTAGTGTTTGCCGTGCTCGCCGGGGTCGCCGTGCTTGCCGGACTGGGCGTCGTCGCCCAGCGCAACGTGGTGCACAGTGCCCTCTTTTTGCTCGTCAACTTTGCATGCCTCGCCGGACTGTACATCCTGCTCAATGCCCAGTTCCTGGCAGTGGTGCAGATCATTGTCTATGCCACGGCGATCGTGGTCCTCTTTCTCTTTGTGGTGATGCTGCTCGGCATGGAGCACGCGAGGGAGACACCCGACCTCCGCCCCTACCACGCCATCGCCGGCGCGGCGCTGGGTGCGCTGCTCCTGGGCGGCGTCGTCTGGGCGTTCGTCGCCTCGCCTGCCGCCGCCGCCATCGAGCCGGGCATCGTGTCAGATGTGCGCGAGATCGGGGCGGCACTGCTGACGGACTTTAGCGTGCCCTTTGAGCTGGTGTCGGTGGTGCTGCTCGTGGCCCTCATCGGCGCCATCGTACTTGCCAAGACGAGGTTGCAATGATTGGCATTGGAGGAATATAGCAGCCATGGTACCTGGCGAATACTATTTGATCCTGAGCGCGGCGCTCTTTGTCACCGGCGCTGTAGGCGTGCTCGTGAGGCGCAACCCACTGGTCGTGTTCATGTCGGTCGAGATGATGCTCAACGCCGTGAATTTGACGCTCGTCACCTACGCGCGCGTGTGGGATGACGTGGCAGGACGGGTCTTTGTCCTGTTGGTCATGGCCGTCGCCGCGGCCGAGGTCGCCATCGGTCTCGCGATCATTGTCGCGCTCGCCCGCCACGGCATATCCGCCGACGTGGACGAAGCGAATCTGCTAAAGGGGTAAGGTGCATCGATGCTTGATTACGCGTGGCTGATCCCGCTCTTTCCACTGGTCGGGGTCCTGGTAAATGGCCTGTTGGGACGGTGGCTGGGGCGCCGCGTGGTTGCCGCCCTGGCGAGCCTCGCAGTGGCAGCATCTTTTGTGGCGGCGCTCGTCATGCTGGTCGAGCTGCTCGGACTCGACCCCGAGAGCCGCAGCCACGTCGTGCCCCTCTATCGCTGGATCGTGTCAGGAGATTTCCAGGTCGAAGCGCGCCTGCTGATCGACCCGCTTTCCATCGTCATGGCGCTCGTGGTCACCGGCGTGAGCGCCCTGATCCACATCTACTCGGCCGCCTACATGCACGGAGAGCAGTACTATGAGCGCTATTTTACGTGGCTCAACCTCTTTGTGCTCATGATGCTCATCCTCGTGCTGGGCGACAGCTTTGTCACCCTCTACGTCGGGTGGGAGGGCGTCGGCCTCTCCTCTTTCCTGCTCATCGGCTACTGGTTCCAGCGCGAGGCGCCGGCCAAGGCGGCACGCAAGGCATTCCTCGTCAACCGCGTCGGCGACCTCGGCTTTGCCCTCGGCATCATGCTCATCTTTGCCACGTTTGGAAGCGTGACGTACGCTGATGTGCTCCCTGCCGCCCTGTCCGGGTTGATGACCCCGGGCACGGCCACGGCCATCGCGCTCCTGCTCCTGGCCGGTGCCGTCGCCAAGTCGGCACAATTTCCACTCCACGTGTGGCTTCCCGACGCGATGGAAGGCCCGACGCCTGTCAGCGCGTTGATCCACGCCGCGACGATGGTCACCGCGGGCGTGTACATGATCGCCCGCGTCCACCCGCTCTTTGAAGCATCCGCCTCGGCGCTCAGCTGGGTACTCTGGATCGGCGGGCTGACCGCCTTCTTTGCCGCCACCGTCGCCGTGGTGCAGCGAGACCTGAAGCGCATCCTGGCCTACTCGACGATCAGCCAGTTGGGCTACATGTTCCTCGCCCTGGGAGCAGGGGCCTATGGGGCGGCCATCTTTCACCTGATGACACACGCCTTTTTCAAGGCGCTCCTCTTCTTGTGCGCCGGGGCGGTGATGCACGCGCTGGATGGCGAGCTGGACATTTTCAAGATGGGCGGGCTCAGGCAAAAGATGCGCTGGACCTTTATGACGACCCTCGCCGGTGTGCTCGCGCTCTCGGGCGTGCCCCTCTTTAGCGGCTTTTTCAGCAAGGAAGCGATCCTGGCAGGGGTATACGCGCAGGCAGGGCTATTGCCCTGGCTGCTTGGCCTGGTAACGGCAGGCATTACTGCGTTCTACTCCTTCCGTCTCCTGTTCGTGGTCTTTTACGGGCGCTCTCGCGGCGAGCGCCGGCGCGCAGAGGCGGCGCACGACCCGTCGGCGCTCATGCTCGTGCCATTGATCCTGCTCGCCGTGCTGGCAATCGTGGGCGGCTATCTGGGCCTACCCCACGTGCTCGGCCTGGGGAACGCTATCGAAGCGTTCCTGGAGCCCGTGTTTGCCGGCACGACATTGACAGGTCACGCCGCAGCGAGCTCTGTGATCGAGTGGCTGATGATCGCTGCCGCAGTGGTGGTGGTGGCTGCCGGTGCGGGGCTCGCCTACTGGCTCTACCTGGCCAGGGAAGGGCTGGCAGCGCGTTTGACAAAGGGAGCAGAAGGGGTGCACAACCTGCTCTTCAATGCTTACCATGTCGACACGGTCTATACGACGATCGTCGTCGAGCCGCTCCGTTCCGTGGGACGTGCACTGTCGGAAACGGTCGAGGTGATGGGGGTGGACCGGGCCGCCGACGGCCTGGCGGAACTGGTGGGGGCGCTCGGCACCGGCGTTCGCCGGCTGCAGACGGGGCTGGTGCGCAACTATGCGCTGGGCATGCTGGCCGGCGTGGTGCTGCTGCTTGGCTACTTTTTGGCGCGCATCCTGATCGGTTGGTAGGGTAGGGGGCCTGTGGAGGCTTGATGAACCGGCTTGGATTTCCATTGTTGTCGATCCTGATCCTGGTGCCGTTTGCCGGCGCGCTTGTCACGCTCGCCGTGGGACGCAGTCGACGGACCGCGTGGCTATGGGCGCTTGTAGTGTCGCTTGCAGCTCTGGCGCTCGCCGGGGCCGTGTGGGGGTTGTTCGATTACGGCAGGGGCGGACCCGAGTCCCTCGCGGGCAGCATGCAGTTTGTCGACCGCGTGCCGTGGATCGAGACCCTCGGGATCAGTTACTATGTCGGAGTCGATGGCATCAGCCTGTGGCTGCTGCTGTTGACGACGTTCCTGGTGCCGATCGCCATCGTCGCATCGTGGCGGTTGGTGTCACACTGGCCTGTCGAAGATGTGCGCGCCTACTTTTTCTGGCTGTTGGCGCTCGAGACGGGCGTGCTCGGCGTGTTTGCCGCTGTCGACCTGGTCCTCTTTTTCGTCTTTTGGGAGGCGATGCTGGTGCCGGCCTACTTTCTCATCGGCCGGTGGGGTGGCGAGAGGCGCATGTACGCCACGCTCAAGTTCTTTCTCTACACCATGGCCGGCAGCGCGCTGATGCTCGTCGCCATCCTCGTCCTGGCCGCACTCGGGTTCCAGCAGACAGGCGAGCTGACCTTCGACCTGTTGGCCCTGAACGACCTGTCGCTTGGCTTTGACGTGCAGATCTGGCTCTTCTTGGCCTTTGCCCTGGCCTTTGCCGTCAAGGCGCCTGTGTGGCCGTTCCACGGCTGGCTGCCGCCCGCCTACGTCGAGTCGCCCACGCCGGTGACGATCCTGCTCGCAGGGATTCTGTCCAAGATGGGCATATACGGCCTGATCCGGTTCTGCATCCCTCTTTTTCCCGACGCGCTCGCCGTCGCACGCCCCTGGATCTGGCCGCTGGTCGTGGTGGGGATCGTTTACGCATCCCTGGTGGCCCTGGTACAGTCGGACATGAAGCGTCTGATCGCCTATTCCAGCATGGCGCACGTCGGTATCATTGTTGCCGGCGTGTTGGCGGCAAACGTACAGGGCGTGCAGGGCGCACTGCTCCAGTCTGTGTCGCACGGCATCACCGTCTCGGCCCTCTTTTTGATCGTCGAGTTCCTGGCCGTGCGCCGCGGGACATCGCAGATTGAGACCTTTGGTGGGCTGTGGCAAAGCATGCCGCTGCTCGGGACGCTCACCTTGACGGTCATGATGGCATCGATCGGCCTGCCGGGCCTGAGCGGTTTCCCCGGCGAGTTTACGTTGCTGCTCGGAC
>DATHUZ010000436.1:0-3585 GCA_035461725.1 Anaerolineae bacterium | reverse complement strand
GCACACTATTTCGACGTCAAGTCGGTCCGCGTCCCGGTCGACGCCGGCTACCGCGCCGACGTCGACGCCACGCGTGCCGCCGTCACGCCGAACACGATCCTGGTCGTCGGCTCGGCTCCCTCCTACCCGCAGGGCGTCGTCGACCCGATCGAGGGACTGGCGCAGATCGCGCAGGAGCATGGCATCCTGTGCCACGTCGACGCCTGCGTCGGCGGCTTTATGCTCCCCTTTGTGCGCAGGCTGGGCCACCCCGTGCCCGCGTTTGACTTTCAGGTGCCGGGCGTCACCTCCATGTCGGCCGACCTGCACAAGTACGCCTACGCCGCCAAGGGGGTGTCTGTCGTCCTCTACCGCGACCACGCCCTGCGCCGCCACCAATTCTTTGTCTACACCGACTGGTCGGGCGGCATCTATGCCTCGCCCACCGCCGCCGGCACCCGGCCCGCCGGCCCGATCGCCGCCGCATGGGCGATCATGAACCACCTCGGCCAAGAGGGCTACCTCGAGATCGCGCGCGAGGTGATGGACACGGCGACGAAACTGCGCCAGGGCATCACCGCCATCGACGGTGTCCATGTGCTCGGCGACCCGGCGATGAGCGTGCTCGCCATCGGCTCCGACACGCTGAACGTGTACGAGATCGGCGACGAGCTGGCCCAGCGCGGCTGGTACTTTGACCGCCAGCAGTTCCCGCCCAGCCTGCACCTGACCGTCACCCACGCCCACACGCAGCACGAGGTCGCGGAGCGCTTCCTCGACGACCTGGCGCAGGCGGTGGCCCAGGTCAGGCGCTTTCGCCTCGACAGGCTGGCCCGTTCCACGATGGTCGGGCTGGTGCGTGCCGCCGGCAAGCTGCTGCCCGAGAGCGTCATGAGCAGCCTCACTGCCCACTCGTCGTCGATGACCGGGCTGAAAGGGTCCGACGTGCCGAAACGCTCGGCGGCGATGTATGGCATGATGGCCGCGCTGCCTAACAGGGGCGACCTGAAAGAGATGGTGCTCGACGTGCTCGACCACCTGACCGACACCGACGGTGCCCCACCGGACCACGGCGCATGAAGACGATCCTGCTCGACCTGTCGGTGCCCAGGATCGTGCTCACGCGCCTGCTGGCGCGCTTCTGGCGTGGCGCCTACTATGCGCCCACGGCGCCGCTCCACTTTGCCGACTTGCCCGACCCGCCGCTGCCCGCGCCCGGCTGGGTGCGCGTGCGCAACCACCTGTGCGGCATCTGCGGCAGCGACCTGCACCAGCTCTTTGTCGATGCCGGCCTCGACGTCGCACCCGTCGCCCTCCCCTCGCACCGGCGTACCTACCTGGGCCACGAGATGGTGGGCGAGATCGTCCAGGTGTCGGACGGCGTGCCCGGATTTCGGCTGGGGGATCGGGTGGTGCGCTGGGGCCGCGGCGAGGACTGCCTCGCCCGGGGCCGCGCCGAGCTGTGCCCCGCGTGCGCGCGCGGACACCGCGTGCTGTGCGAGCGTGCGTCCGAGCCACAGGAGCACGAGCCTGTTGGCGGTGGGTTTGGCGACACCTTTATCGCGGCGGCCAGCACGCTGCTCCCAGTCCCGGGCGCGCTGAGCGACGAGCAGGCGATCCTGGTCGAGCCGGCAGCCGTGGCCATCCACGCCGCCTGGCGCCGCCTGGCCGCGCCAGGCGAGCGCGTGCTGGTGCTCGGCTGCGGCACCATCGGCTTCCTGCTGATCCAGGCGGTGCGGATGCTCCAGCCCGGGTGCGAGATCACCGCCGTCGCCCAGTGGCCGTGGCAGGCCGGCATGGCGCGAGCCTTTGGCGCGGACCACACCTTCCTGTCGAGCGCCGACGGTTATGCCGAGGCCGCGCGGCTGACAGGCGCCAGCCTATACGCCGGGCGAGGCGGCAACCGCATGCTCCTCGGCGGCTTTGACGTCGTGTTCGACGTCGTCGGCATCGCCTCGACGCTGAACGACGCGCTGCGCTGGACACGCGCCGGCGGCACCGTCGTCCTGGTCGGCGTCCACCTGCACCGCTTAAAGCTGGACCTCACCCCGGTCTGGTACCAGGAGGTCAACCTGATCGGCGCGATCGGACACGACGTCGTCACGTGGGAAGGGAGCTGCCTATCGACCTTTGAGCTGGCGATGAAATGGATGGTGGAAGGTTGTCTGGACACAACCGGCCTGGTCACCCACCGCTTTCCCCTGGCCGAGTATCGCCGGGCATTCGAGGTGGCCGTCGACAAGGCGAGACACCGGTCGATCAAGGTCGCGTTCGAGATGGGCTGGTAGCTTGGTAGATTGGTAAATTGGTCGCTCGGCCGCCCAATCTACCAATTTACCAATCTACCAACCAACCACTATAAAGGAGGACACAATGACCGCAGCAACCGTCGCATCCGGGACCACACGCCGCGAGCGCTGGTCGTGGTATCTGTACGACTTTGGCAACTCGGCCTATGCGTCGGCCGTCTACCTGGCGGTGTTTTCCGTCTATTTCAAGGACCAGGTCGTCGGTGGGGCGGAGGGCACCCGGCTGTGGGGCGTGGCCGAGACGATCGCCGCCATCGTCGTGCTGCTCAGTGGCCCATTTCTCGGCACCCTGGCCGACTTTGCCGGGTCCAAAAAGCGTTTTTTGATCTTTTTCACGGCCCTCTCCTGCCTCTTTACGGCCAGCCTCTTTCTCATCCAGCCGGGCATGATCACCCTCGGCATCGTCCTGTTCGTCCTGGCCGACATCGGCTACCGCGCCGCGCAGATCTTTTACGACGGCCTGCTGCCCGAGATCGCGACGCCGAAAGAGATGGGCCGCGTGTCGGGGCTGGGCTGGGCCATCGGCACGGTCGGAGGGATCGTGATCCTGCTGCTCCTCATGCCCCTCGAGCGGCTGGTGAGCGGCCCGCAGCTCTCTCGCCTGGCCATGATCGTGACCGCCCTCTTTTTCGGCCTATTCTCGCTGCCGATCGTGTTCTGGCTGCGGGAAAAAGCGCAGGGCCAAAAGCTGCCGCCGGGCGAGAACTATTTCGGGCTGGCCGTCAAGCGGTTGAGGCACACATTTCGCACCGCCCGCGGCTTTCGCGAGTTTGCCAAGTTTGTCATCGCCTTCTTTGTGTACAACGACGGCATCATGATCGTGATGGGCTTTGCCAGCATCATCGGCGCCACCCTCTTTGGCCTCACCACGCAGGACATTCTCATCTTTTTCATCATCGTGCAGCTCACCAACGTGGTCGGTGCCTACCTCTTTGGCTGGATGGTGGACATGATCGGCGGCAAGCGTTCCCTGACCATCGCCCTGCTGCTCATGACCGCCGTGGTCGTGTGGCTCTACTTTGCCCAGGGCAAAACGACGTTCTTTATCATCGGGGCGGTGGCCGGCGTGGCCATGGCTGGCGCGCAATCGGTCAGCCGCACGATGGTGGCCCTCTTTGCCCCGCCCGGAAAGAGCGCCGAGTTCTTTGGCTTCTTTGCCACCTTTGGCCGGGTTTCCTCGGTCATTGCCCCGCTCATCTTTGGCTGGCTCGCGGCCGAGGCGGCGATCTGGTACGAGGGGCAGGGCCAGAGCGTGGCGGTGGCCGAACAGACCGGCCTGCGGCTCGCGGTCCTGTCG
>DATHUZ010000435.1:0-6464 GCA_035461725.1 Anaerolineae bacterium | reverse complement strand
GGCCTGCTGCTGCAGCCAGCTAAAGCGCAACCGGGTGGTGTACGCGACGCGGGGGTCGGCGATGTATGCACCGAGGTGGTAGGCCAGTATCTCGTACGCGGCCATGGCCTGCTCGTAGCGGCCGTGGGCGACGTGGATGCGGGCGATGTCGCCCTTTAGCTCCAGCGTCTCGAGCGGCCCGCTATAGCCGAAAAAGGTCGTCTCCTCGACGTCGAAAACGTGATCGAGCTCGGCCAGCGCATCGTCGAGCCGTCCCACGTGCACGAATGCGCGGGCAGCCAGGCCGTGCTCGACCTCCTGCGCCCACGTGGACCCTTCGAAGCGCGAGGCGCTCCTGCCCACGAGGCGTGCCAGATCGATCGCCTCTTGCTGCCGCCCGGCGGTGATGAGGTGCATGCCGAGGGCGCGCAGCGCCGACAAGAACCAGACCTGAAGCGGCTCCGGGTCCGCGCGGCGACCGCTTGACCGGCTCAGCGTGGCCTCGATCAGGCTACGCATAAGCGCTTCACCACGCGCGGCGTCTCCATGGTGGACCTGGTACATGGCGGCAGGCACGAGCCAGTAGGGATGCTGTTGCACCGGCATGCCGGACAGGATCTCGAGCATGCGGCCATAGCAGCGACCGGCTTCTTCGTACGCGTCCAGAGTCTCGAGGTTCCACGCCAGCCGGTGTAGATTGCGCAGGATATTGCTGACCACGCCGCCGTCCTCGGCCAGAACCAGCGCGCGCCGGAACCACTCCGCGGCGCTGTGCGGACAGCGGGCCACTTCGTACAGGTTACCCAGCTTGTGCGCGGCGAGCTCTTTGGCCGAGTGGTCGGCCCCTGCCACCAGGTGGCCGTCGTCGAGCTCATAGATGCGTTTGAGTGGCGCGAGCGTATCGTACGGGCTGCCGGCCACGTACTGAAAGAGATCGGCAACCTTGAACAGGGCGCTGACATAGTCATCGCGCATGCGCCGGTCTACGATCTCGGCCTCGTAGGTTGGATGCCGCCACAGCTCCAGCGCCACCTCGAGTGCGCCCTGCCAGTCCTCTACGTCGACCCGGCGGTCGAGCCGGTGCATGAGGTCCTCTATCATGGCACGTCCCATCCTCCCCAGACCCCCGATCAGGCTTGGACGTATTCCTGATCGAGGAAGAGAAATGCCGCCCAGTAGTAGGGATGGACACGGCGTCCATCCCGGCGGCACTGTTTTCGCACCGCATCGAGATATCCCTGGCGGATGCTCATGTGTTGGGCAAAGCCCTGGTACAGGTCGACCATGAACGCGGCGGTTTCCCGGTCCAGCACCTTCCACAGACTGAGCACCCCCGCGCGGGCAAACGTCGCGAGGATGGCGTACTGGAACCCGAGGACACCCGCACCCGCTTCGCTCACCCCGGCGCCGGTCTCACAGGCGCTGAGCACCACCGCCCGGCAGCCCAACAGGTTGAGGGAAGCCAGCTCCAGCGCGGTCAAGAGCCCGCCCTCTGCCGGGTCGCCGCGGGCCCGCGGGCCTTTCGCCAGCATCAGGGTGGAACCGAGCAGGGCCTGATCGAGCTGGCTGAGGGGCAGGGCGCCCATCTCTTCCGTCTGCCGGTAGTACCCGGCAGAAGTAAACGGCTGCACGGCAGAAGTAAACTGCTGCACGGCAGACGATTGGGCCTGGTCGTGAGCAAAGGTGCCGTGCGCGGCGACGTGAAGGATGCGCGGCTGCTCGACCTCGAGGACGCGCGACACCGTGGCATCGGGACCCGTATGGACACGGACCTCGTCAAAGAGTTCCTGTCCGGCGCGCAGCGAGGGGTCAGCGTATCCCCAGTGCCGGCCGGCGTAAATAATCGGGACGGGTCCCTGGCCGCCTTCCGTCTTGAGCGTTTTCAAGAGCGTGCCGACCTGCTCGACCTCCTCTTTCGTCGCCGGCAAGGGCAGGAGACCTGCCGTCGCATAGTCCGGGTCGCCCAGAAGCAGGGCTGTGTCGTTCATGGGCGGCTTGTAGCCCTTGCTGCCCCCCACCAGGCGAAAGGAGAGCGATTCCTTTTGCAGGAGCGAATGGCAGTAGACGATCTCGCGATCTTCGATCAGATAACGCTCCCCACGAATGAGGGCATGGAAAGGCAGGGCGGCCAGGATGCCGTCGGGAGAAAAGAGGAGCGAGCGGCCGAGTGGCTCGAACGGCGCCACAAGGCGGTCGTGCACCGTCGCGGCCAGGCGATCCAGATCGACGTCTTCCGGGCCTGCTTCCGCGCCGGCCGGTCTGACCTGCCGCTCGGGCGTGTCGTCCGGGTCTGGCCGACTGGCCATGGCGCGGATCAGAGGCCGGCAGAGCGTGTCGATCTCTTCTGCCGGGCCCAGGTCAACCAGGCTCAAGCTCCCTTGCGACAGGCGGATGCCGACGTAGCGCGCCCCCTGCAGCGGGCCGATCAGGCCGCGATGGGGGGGACGGAATTGGATCAGCGAATAATCGAGCAGCAGGGTATCGTCGTCGAGCTCGGGCGAGGCGCGAAAATCAACCCGGATCCTGGGCCGGTCGGAGCTCGCGGCCAGCAGTTCCATGTGGCTCCTGTAAAAGTCCCCCATGCCCCGTTTTTCCAGCAACGATTCGAGGTCGCCCAGGTTCGACAGGGACGCAAACTGGCTGAGCGTGGACTCGAAGCGCGTCTCCCAGGGCGCGTCCTGCAGAGAACGGCGCTCGATCTCTTCACGGGCAAAGAGGGCGTGCTCGAGCGCGAGCAGCGCCTCGTCGTCGTCGGGCCGGTTGGCCACCCGGCGGGCCGCGGCGGCATAGCTCCTGTTGACCTCAAAGAGCTCGTCTCCGGGGTCGTAGCGCAAGTTTTTGTGCGCTTCGATAGCTACAAACAGGTTGGCCTTCAACTGGAGCAGGGCGTTGCCCACCTGTGCTTCGAACGCCTGGCGTGCCTGCCGGTCAGGGATGGTGAGCCACACGGAAGCCATCTCGTGCACGACCAGGGCCATATGCTGCAGCCAGTAAAAGCGCAGGCGGGTGGTGTCTGCTGGCTCCCGGCCGCCGACCAGCGCGCCGAGATGGTAGGCCAGTATCTCGTAGGCGACGATCGCCCGTTCGTAGCGGTGATGCGCGGTGTGGATGCGCGCGATGTCGATCCACAACCCGATGGTCTGGCCCACCTGGGGAAAGGAAACAAAGTCCGTGGTCTCGACGTCATACACCGCCGACAGCTCCTCCAGCGCCTGGTCGAGCTGTCCCATGTGCGTGTAGGCCCGCGCCATCCAGCCGCGCGTGCCATCGTGGACCCACCTGGATGCTTCAAAGCGGTCGAGCTGGTGCAGGACCAGCCACCCCAGATCGAGCGCCTCCTGGAATCTCCCCGCCTCGATGAGGTGCATGGCCAAGGAGTGCAGGGCTGTGTACAAATAGATCGGCACCGGCGCCGCGCGGGCCGCGGAAGGGGGCCCGCCGAGAAGGGCGGAAATCACCGGGCGCATGATCGCCTCGCCACGGGCCGCATCGCCACGCAGCACGTGGAACATGGCCACGTGCACGATCCATTCGAGCGGCTGATCAGTGGGCGGCATCATGGCCAGGGTGGCGAGCAGCTCCTCGTAGTAGACCCCGGCTTCCTCGTACTGGCCCAGCGTTTCGAGGTTCCAGGCGAGCTGGTGCACGTTGGCCAGGATGTTGTCCCGCGCGCCGGTGGCACGGGCCAGCCGCAGCGCCTGCCGAAACCACCAGACGGCGCTGTGGTGACACCTGGCACGCTTGTAGAGCAGCCCCAGTTTGTGGGCCGCGATCTCTTTGTAGGAAAAATCGGCGCCGGGAACCGTGCGCCCCGCGTCGAGCTCGTAGGCCCGCTTCAATGGCCCGACGGCCCAGAGCGAGACCTGAGCAGGGACGAGGCGCTGCGGATATTCAGGGGAGAGGCGCGTGCGGCGCAAAGCATACTGAAAGTACTCGGCTACCTGGATGAGCGCGCCGACGTAGGCACCGCGTGCCCGCTCGCCGGCGACCTCGTCTTCATAAGAAGGGTATGCCCACACCCGCTCTGCCGCCTCGTACGCCTCCTTGAAGCTTGCCGGCAGGACTCCCCCGTCGGCACGCGGCGGCAGGTCGCGGGGGTCGTACAAGCGAGCAAACTCGTTGATGAGGTTTTCCAGTTCCTTCACATCGACCTCCTCTGGAAGGTTGGCGTGCGATCCGAGGCGTTCGTCCGGCCGAAATCCGTCGCCGGCGACGGAACCCAAAGAAGCCAGGGCATTGTGGGGCCAGATGCCCGGCTTGTCCGTTTTTCCAGCTCTGCTACTCGAGCGGCGTGGACTGCAATGAGATGTGTGGCGGCTCGTCCTTTAGAAGCATTATAGCATGATCGGGAGCGAATTTCAACCCTATCATCCGATGATAGGGCATTACGTTCTGCCGGGGTTTCGCCTACGGCCCTGCTGCCTGGCGCCCAGCCTGGCGGGCCTGGGCCAGAACGGCGCCCTGGGCGCGCACGTCTCCCGGGCGGTCGGTGCCGGGAGCAACGATGGTGGCAATGATCTCCATCTCCAGATAGTTGACGGCGTCGGTGAGCATGCCGACGGTGTGGCGCGCATCGTGGACGCTGCCGCCCAGTGCGATGGAGAGGATCACGCGCCGCCCCCGAAAGAGTGCGCGACCGGCGCCGTACCAGCGGTCGAGGAAGAGCTTGAACTGGGCCGTCGGCCCCCACCAGTAGACGGGGGTGCCGAGCACCCATACCTGACTGCGCTCCATGCGCTCCAGCAGGGCGGCCATGTCGTCCTGGTGGATGCACTCGCCGCCATCCGCGCAGGCATCGCAGGCCTCGCAGGGCAGGATGGTCAGCTCGTCGAGCCTTACCTTGTCGACCTGTGCACCGGCGCCGCAGGCGCCGGCGAGCACCTCGTCGACCATCACCTCGGTATTGCCCCCGCGGCGGGGGCTGCCGACTATCCCCAGGACGCGCACCCTCATGGAGGCGGAATCTGGACCCATAGGCTGTATTGCACCCCCGTGCCGCCGCTGGCCTTGACGTCGATGTAATAGTCCTCGGTCAGGGTCAGCACGCCGCTGTATTCCTTGCTCTGCCAGTTGCCCGATAACAATACACTGCCGTCGGCCCCCCAGATGACGAGGTAGGCGGGCGCGTCGGCCGGCGTCAGCCGCACCGTCATGGTCTGGCCCGCCATCGCCCGCAGCACGTAACGCGCTACACCGCCGGGCTGCAGATGGCCGTCGACCGTGGCCGAGGTGCCGCCCGCAGGGAATTGGATGCGTGAAGCCTGCGGCTCGCCCTGACCCGGCGGCGGGATGGTGATCAGCAGCGTATAGGCGACGGCCGAGCCGCCGGCCGCGGCGCGCACGTCGACGTAATAGTCCTGCGTGCGGGGCAGGGTGCCGCTCCACTGCCGCGCCGCGGCATGATCGGAGAGGAGCACGTCGCCGTCGGCACCCCAGATGGCGACCAGCGCCTCGCCGTCCGGGTACATCAGCTCGACCGACATGGTCTGGCCCGCCATGGCCCGCAGCACGTAACGCTTTAGACCACCCGGCGGCACACTGTCCTTCACGGTGGCCGAGGTGCTGCCCGCCGCGAATTGGATGCGGGTGGGTTGTGGCTCCTCCTGCCCGGCGGGAGGGATGGTCACCTGGAGTGTGTAGGCCACGGCCGAGCCGCCGGCGGAATGGACGTCGACGTAATAGTCCTCGGTCAGGGTCAGCACGCCGCTGTATTCCTTGCTCTGCCAGTTGCCCGACAGCAGCACGCTGCCGTCGGCACCCCAGATGACGAGGTAGGCCGGCGCGCTGGCCGGCGTCAGCCGCACCGTCATGGTCTGGCCCGCCATCGCGCCGAGCACATAACGTCGCACGGCGCCCGCCGCCAGGTGGCCGTTCAGCGTGGCGGAGGTAGCACCGGGCTTGAATTGGATGCGCGTGGGCTGTGGCTCCTCTTGCCCGGCGGGTGGGATCGTGACCTGGAGGGTATAGTTCACCGTTGTGCTGGCGGCCGATGCGCGCACGTCGACGTAATAATCCTGGGTGCTGGGCAGGGTGCCGGTCCAGTGCCGCGTCTCGGCGTGATCGGAGATGAGCACGTCGCCGTCGGCGCCCCAGATGATGAGCAGCGCCTCGCCGCTGGGGTAGGTCAGGTCCACGGTCATGGTCTGCCCCCCTGCCGCGCGGAGGACGTAACGATGGCTGCCCGCCGCGGCCAGCGTGCCCTGGAGTGAAGCGGAGGTGGCGCCGGGCGCGACTTGGATGCGCGTGACATCCGCCGCGGCATCGGGTGCCCCGCCGATGGGCGTGGCCGGCGCCGTCGCGACCGGCTGGGTGGTGGGACTCGCGGGGGCGGTGCCGGTGGGGACGGGCTCGGGCGAGACGGCCGGAGCCTGGCCGGTGGGCGTGGCCGGCGCCGTAGCGGAGGCCAAGGGCGCGGCGGTCGGCAAAGTGGGCGAGCTGCCGGCGCAGGCAGCCGTCAAGATCAGAATCAGGCTCAAGATCAGTAG
>DATHUZ010000434.1:0-1903 GCA_035461725.1 Anaerolineae bacterium | reverse complement strand
GAGGGCTGGCATGGCGGCTGATCATATCCTGACCATCGACTATGGAACCCAGGGCGTGCGCGCCATCCTGTTCGATCCACGCGGCAACATGGTCGACCGGTTCCACCTCGAGCTCGAGCCCTACTTTTCGCTTGAGCCGGGGTGGGCCGAACAGGACCCGGAGTATTTCTGGCGGTCGACCTGCGCCGCGTGCCACGGCTTGTGGCGGCAGACTAACGTTCCACGCGAGGCGATCGCGGGGGTGGCGCTCACCACCCAGCGTTCCACGGTCGTCAACGTCAACCGCCAGGGCGAGCCGCTGCGGCTGGCGATGTTGTGGCTTGACCAGCGCCGGACCGAGGGCCTGCCTCCCGTCGGCGGCCTGTGGGGGCTCGCGTTTCGCCTGTCCGGGATGAGAGAGACGGTGGCCTACCTGCAGGCCGAGGCGGAGGCGAACTGGATCCGCACACACCAGCCCGAGATCTGGGAGCGCACGCACAAGTATCTTTTGCTGTCCGGCTATCTGACGCTTCGACTGACCGGCCGGTTCGTCGACTCGGTCGGTGCGCAGGTAGGGTATATCCCGTTCGACTACAAGGGGCTGCGGTGGGCATCTCCCCGTGACTGGAAGTGGCAGGCCCTGCCGATGGACCCGGCGATTCTGCCCGAGCTGGTGCCGCCGGCAGGCCTCCTGGGCGAGATCACGCGCGAGGCTGCCGAGGCCACGGGCATCCCCGCCGGCCTGCCCCTCGTCGCCGCCGCGGCCGACAAGGCGTGCGAGGTGATCGGGGCCGGCTGCCTGGAGCCGCACATCGGCTGCATCAGCTATGGCACCACAGCCACGATCAACACCACGCATGAAAAGTACATCGAGGTGATTCCTCTCATCCCACCCTATCCCGCCGCCGTCCCCGGGCGCTACAGCCTGGAGATCCAGATCTTTCGCGGCTTTTGGATGGTGAGCTGGTTCAAGCACGAGTTCGCCCACAAAGAGCAGCGCCTGGCGGCCGAGCGAGGCGTGAAGGCTGAAGAGCTGTTCGATGCCCTCGTCGACGACGTGCGGCCGGGGGCGATGGGACTCACCCTCCAGCCTTACTGGTCACCCGGGCTCAAGGTGCCGGGGCCAGAGGCCAAGGGGGCGATCATTGGCTTTGGCGATGTGCATACGCGCGCGCACGTGTATCGCGCCATCCTCGAAGGGTTGGCCTACGCGCTGCGGGAGGGCAAAGAGCGCACCGAGCGGCGCAGCCACGTGCCGATCACCGAGCTGAGGGTGGCCGGCGGAGGATCGCAGAGCAGGGCGGCTCTGCAGGTGACCGCCGACGTGTTCGGGCTGCCGGCATCGAGGCCGCACACGTACGAGGCGTCGGGGTTGGGGGCGGCCATCGACGCGGCGGTGGGCCTGGGCCTCCATCGCGACTTTGACACTGCGGTGCGCGAAATGACCCGCGTGCGCGATACCTTCGAGCCGGACGCGCGCAACCGCGAGATCTATGACGCGCTCTATGAGCGGGTGTACAAAAAGATGTACGGCCGGCTCCAGCCGCTGTACGAAGAGATCCGCGCGATCACCGGCTATCCGGCTCGGCTGGGGTAAGCACGTCGTCGCCGGCCTCTAGCCGAACGAGGTAAGCAGGTCGTCGAGTGCGGGGTATTCGCTGCGGATCTGCTGCACGCGGTCGCGGACCTGGTCCTCGATGTCGATCATCTGGATGTCGCCGACGTAGGTGGTGGCTCGAGGGGAAGCCAGGCGCTGCAAGATGCTGATCACCGCCGTGATCTCTTTGATGTTCATCTCGATCAACTGCAGGTTCCGCTTCAACAGCTCAGGATCGCTCAATTCGCCCTGCTCGTTCCTGGTCGACACCTCGTAGGTGCTCAGATTGATCGCGGTCAGCGGGTTCATGATGTAATGGGACAGGGT
>DATHUZ010000433.1:0-3483 GCA_035461725.1 Anaerolineae bacterium | reverse complement strand
GAACGTGCACCTGTCGGCACTGCGCTGCGAGTACGCCCGGCTCGACAAAGAGGTACAGGCGCGCATCGGGGCGGGCCACCATGACGATCTTAACACACTGCCAGGCACCGAATCGCTGCAACAGGGGATCGCCCGGTTCCTGGAGCGATTCGGCCACCTCAGCGACAGCGGCAACGACTTTTCCCACCGCCCATGGCGCGAGAGCCCTGACCTGGTCCTGCAGATGATCGCCAACCACACCCCCGTCGAGCCGGCTGCCGCCGGCAAGGTTCAATTCCAGGACCTGTCCATGCCCGCTGTGCGCTGGCCGCTCTTCAAATCGCTCTACCATCGCGCCCGCCACTTCCGCTTTTATCGTGAAGCGGTCAGCTCTCTCTACACCTTTGGCTATGGCTTGTTCCGGGACCACTTTCTGGCCCTCGGCGAGCACCTGGCGCGGCGCGGCATCATCGCCCAACGGGATGACATCTTTTACCTCTATCTCGACCAGGTGCGCGAGATCGTGCAGGCCGGCCACCTGGCGCCCGATCACCGGTCTGTCGTGAAGGAGCGGATGGCCGAGATCGACGGCGCCCGTGACCTCATTCCACCCGGCATCGTCTATGGCGGTCAGGCCCCTCCCCTGACCCCACACGAGGGGCGGGGGTTCAAGGGGACGCCGACGTCGCGCGGCTATTACACGGGTCCTGCGCGCGTCGCGCGCGGCATCCAGGACATGGGCAAGGTGCAAAAAGGCGACGTGCTCGTCGTCCCCTACTCGGACGTGGGCTGGACGCCGCTTTTCACCAGGGCCGGCGCCGTGATCGCCGAGTCGGGCGGCATCCTGTCGCACAGCTCTATCATCGCCCGAGAGTATGGCATCCCGGCGGTCGTGTCGGTGCCCGGCGCATGCCAGCTCGCCGACGGCACGCTGGTCACAGTAGACGGATACAGGGGCGACATCCTGATCCACGAGGGTGAGCAAGCCGCCCTGGGGCACGAACCGGGGCGGGATTCATCGCCCGTGGAGAACAGAATCACCGAGAATGGAGGAGACCGGTCATGCTTCTCACCTGGTTGTTGACGCTCACTCTGTCATTCGCTTTTGGGATGCTTTATGTCCAGTTCCTGACCGTTCACCCCCTCAAA
The DNA here is from genome assembly GCA_035461725.1 of Anaerolineae bacterium. Lineage (GTDB taxonomy): Bacteria > Chloroflexota > Anaerolineae > JAAYZQ01 > JAAYZQ01 > JAFGIA01. The sequence goes on along the minus strand of DATHUZ010000433.1, from coordinate 2,355 downwards.
ATGAGTCGCTATCTGTTTGCCGCGACACTGGCCTTTCTCGGCGCCGTGGCGATTCTGGTCGCCCGCTTTCAGGGTTCGACGCTGCTGCTCGCCGTCGCCGCTGCCTTTGCGGCAGCGCTCGCCGGCTATCTCCTGATGGCACGCCGGGTGCTCTCGCGTGAGGATGCACGCCCCCTCCCGGCGCTCACCCGCTCCAAAGACGATCCCGGCCTGGGACACACGGCCGTGATCTATTTCACCCACGGAGAGCCTGAAACGTACGATCCGATCGGGTGGATCAACCAGTTCAAAGAGTTTGACGAGCAGGGTATCTCGTTTGTGCCCCTCGTAGCACGTCCCTACTTTCTCTATCGCCTGCGTAACAGCTATCTCCGCGTCGGCAAGAGCGATCACCGCCGCACGCACCAACAGATGCTCAAGTGCCTGGAGCAGGCCTTTCGCGCCGCGGGCGACGAGACGACGCGCTTCTACCTTTGCTTCCTCGACGACAACCCGCGGCCCGACGCCGCCGTCATCGAGGCGCTCAACGATGGCGCCAGCCGGATCATTGTCAGCGAGGTGTTCCTGACCATCTCCAACCACACGGCCGAAGGCAAGGCGCTCATCGACGAGCTAAAGGTGGGCGAGCTCGGTGTCCCGATCCGGTACACCGGCCCCCTGTGCGATTCGCGCCCACTGCAGAGCATGTTCGTCCATCGTGCGAACCGGCACAGGGGTGAGAGCGACAAGTCAAAGGTGGGCATCCTTCTCGTGGGCCATGGCCAGCCGGACGAGTGGGACGTCGAGTGGCCGACCGAGACCGCACAGGAGATCGGCTTCCGGTGCGACGTGATCGAGCGCCTCGTCGCAGACGGTTACCAGCGCGACAACCTGAGCCTGGCGTGGATGGAGTTCAAGCAGCCCAGGCCTGCCGCCAAGGTGGAAGAGTTCGCACGCAACGGTGTCGAAAAAGTACTCTACTTCTCCGCCGCCATCAGCGCCGATGCCATGCACAGCCAATACGACGTGCCCGCCCTGGTAAGCAAGGCCAGGGTCCCGGCCGGGTTCCCCCTGATCAACCTCGGCGCCTGGAACGACGACCCGATCGTGATCCAGGCCATCAAGGCCAAGATCGACGTGCAGATCCAGCAGGCAGTCTGACAGGAGCGACCATGAACGTGCTCATCGCCCTTCTTGCCATCATCACCGGCTATCTGATTGGGTCGATCTCGTTCGCCCGGCTGGTGACCAGGCTCTTTGCGCCGCAGCAGGACATCACGCGCATCGCGCTGGAGGTACCGGGCAGCAACGCGACGTTCGAGTCGGGCGCCATCAGCGCCACCTCGGTGCGCCTCCACCTGGGCCCGAAGTATGGCTGCCTGACCGGCGCCCTCGATATCCTGAAGGCCACCGTTCCCGCACTCGCCTTCAAGCTGTGGCAGCCCGATGCCCCCTACTACCTCCTCGCCGCCGCCATGGCGCCCGTGGGTCACATCTGGCCCATCTACCACCGGTTCAAGGGCGGGCGGGGCATGTCGCCGATCATGGGCGGGATGCTCGTCGTCGACTGGCTGGGGGTAGTGGTCACAAACGTGCTCGGCCTTTTGAGCGACCTGGCGATCAAGAGCACCCTCGTCTCCTCTGGCGTGTGGCTGATCCTGATGATCCCATGGCTCTGGCTTCGCCGCCACGACTGGCCCGAGCTGGTCTACGCGGCCGCCATGTGCGCCCTGTTCTGGTTGTCGATGATGCCCGAATGGCGCGAATTGGCGCGCTTGCAGCGCGAAGGGGTACTGGAAAACCTCCAGCACGCGGGCGAGGTGCGTGTATTGAGCCGTCTCGATCGGGGGACCGCACGCCAGATCTCCACATCCGATCTTCTCTCCGCGCTCGTGGCCCGCCTCAAGCGCAAGGACGGCGAGCCATAAGGACCCTGTCCCGCCAGGACCGAGACCAGAAGGGACGTTTCGTGGGTGGGGGTTTGCATCCGCCTCATTCGTGCCTGGCCGCTTCTGCTCGCTTGAGCGTATACACCCTCCCAAACGCAACCGCCGGCACGCTCCCATCCCCACCCACCACAAACTCCACCAGCCCCACGTCGCTCGCAAACAGCGTATCGCCCAGGGCCACACAGACCATCTCCCGATCCACCTCTTCCGAATAGAGGAAAAGCTCCCCCTCGGCCACGCGCACGGCCACCTTCTCCACGCCAGAGTAGCGGCCTTCGTACCGCGCCCACGCCTCTGGCCGCGGCACGAACTCCTCACCCCGGAAAAGCCGCCTGCACGGCGAGCTGTTCACCTGCAGGTACTCCACAGGCTCCCCCTCGCCCCCAGCGATGAACCCCACCGACACACGCGCCCCCGTCGAGGGCTG
>DATHUZ010000432.1:0-1527 GCA_035461725.1 Anaerolineae bacterium | reverse complement strand
ACCAGGAGGGCGCCTGGGTGACGTATATGCGCGACGTCGCGATGTTGTCTCCCCAGGATATCGAGTGGTTCAGGGCATCACCTGCATGGGCCGAGCGGCTGGCGGCTGCACACACACTCCCGCGCGAGATGCGGGCGGAAGAGCAGTACCGGTTCGACGCGGGGCGCTTTCGCGCGCTGCACACCCCGACCTTGTTGCTCCTGGGCAGCGACAGCCCACCGTTCGCCAGGACGGCCACGGAAGCGTTGGGCGCAGCCTTGCCGAACAGCCGGATCGCCGTCATGCCGGAGCAAGAACACATTGCCATGTACGCGGCGCCCGATCTCTTTGTGCACGAGGTATCGAGTTTCCTGTCCGAGCCACAGTAAGGGTAGTGGGAGGATTCTACCATGCAACAGGTCACGTCAAAAGATGGCACCACGATCGGATATCGGCAAAGCGGGTCGGGGCCGCCGCTCCTTCTCGTCCACGGCGTAACCGCGGATCACACCCGCTGGGCTCCTATCTTGCCCCGGTTCGAGCGCGATTTCACCGTCTATGCCATGGATCGTCGCGGGCGCGGCGGGAGTGGAGACTCGCCAGATTACGAGTTCGCGCGCGAAGCGGAAGACGTGGCGGCGGTGGTGAATGCCATCGGCGAGCCGGTGTCGGTGCTCGGTCACTCTGGCGGAGCATTCTTCAGCCTCGAGGCGGCGCTCCGGACAGACAACATGCACCGTCTGATCCTTTACGAGCCTCCTATCCCGGGCATTGCGCCGCCGGTTCCAACCGAGATTCCCGATCGAATCCAGGCACTGATCGACAGGGGCGACATGGAAGCCGCGCTGGAGGTATTTTTGCGCGAGATTGTGCGCATGCCTGAGCACGAGCTGAAAGATTATCGCCACCTACCTGCGTGGAAAAGGCGCATTTCCATCGCACCGACGATTCCGCGTGAGCTGGTTGCTCTCACCTACCGGTGGGACCCGGAAAAGTTTGCCGGCGTGCGGGTGCCGGCCCTGCTCCTGCTCGGCGGCGACAGCCCTCCCTTTGCCCGGCAGGCTGTGGAGATGGTGCACGCAGCGCTGCCTAACAGCCAGATCGTCGTCCTTCCGGGCCAGCAGCACATCGCCATGGACACCGATCCCGAGCTGTTCGCGCGAGAGGTGAGGCGCTTCTTACTTGGCTAGCACCGAGGCAGCGTGCCGGCGTGCCATGCCAACAGTCCTTTGAAAGGAGGCAAGCAAGTGGACCATCCGATCAAGATCGCAGGGGCGAGCGCCCTCGTGTGGGGTGGGCTGTCTCTGCTCGGCTTCATTCTGTTGCTACTGCAGGACTCGGGCCCAGCCGGTGATGTCTACGATATAGAATGGGGCCTGCGCGTCGTCGACGAGCGACCGGCGCTCCTGGCGCTGATGCACCTCGTTTATGGTTGGTGCGGCGCGGCGCTGGTGTTTATGGTCGTGGCGTTTGATCGTTGGCTGCACGGGAGGGCGGACGCGTATCTCGGGCGTGTGGCAGCCGCCTTTGGGCTCCTGGCGGGCGGGT
>DATHUZ010000431.1:0-12210 GCA_035461725.1 Anaerolineae bacterium | reverse complement strand
GGCCATCGCCGCTACGTTCGCCGAGCGATGTCCTTTCACCCGCCGCAGCCACCACGCACGCGCGCAGTAAGCGTACTCGCCGATCTCACTGGCGCGGATGACGTCGTCGCGGCCGCTCACGACGCATCCCCAAGCTCCTCGTCTTCGAATGCCTCCTGGAGAGGCTGGCTGTCGTTGGCGCTGCCCGAAAGCCCAACCTGTGCCTGGAACTCGCGCAGCGCCTCGCGCATCATCTCCTGGCGGATCGCGGTGGTCAGGTCGCCGCGGGTGCGCTGCACGACGCCGCGCAGCATGTCGGTCGTGCGGCGCAGGCCGCCCGTGATGGCGTCGGGAAAATCGACGGTAATGAGCTGGTCGTACACATCGTCCATGATGCTCATCATCCGCTCCGCGCGCTCCAGCCGATTCTCGCGGATGAGGTCCAACGTGTGCCGCCGCAATTCGCTCGCCGCCTCGGCCAGACCCTTCAGATAGGCTGCCGGCTCGACGCCAAGGTCCACCGGGGCCGGCAGCGCTGCATCTGTCGCAAAGGCGTACACCATCTGTGCTTCGACATATTCCTTGAGTGCGTCCTGGGTATAGCCCGCGTGGTACAGATCGGGATAGTCGACCAGGTCTGCCACCATCTCGAGCGCGGCCTGGGCTGCGACGTCGAGCAGCGCCCGCGCCTCCTCGAAATCCTCCCGGTGCGTCGCCCGGATCGCGTTCGCGCAGTGGCGGATCAACGTGCGGGAGCGCTGCAGCGCCGCGTCGCGCACACCATTCTTGGTCTCGAATTCGTCCCGGATCTGTTCGACGATCACGTCCAGCGCGGAAGCGCCCACAGCAGCGCCAGTTGTTTGTTCCATCTCCCCTCCCCGGCCAGAGATCCGGCCGATCACTCCGTCAGTCTGCCCCGCCCGTGAACCAAAAGTCGCGCACGCGCATCGCGGGCACACAGTGCGCTGCACTGCCCCACCAATCGCGGTGCAGCTCGGGCATGTTGCTGAGCGCCTCGATGTTCGAAAAGGTCTCGAGCACGCTCTGGGTAAAGCGCGCGTTCTTGAGCGCCCCCACGATCCGCCCCTCCTCAATCAGGAACGTCCCATCCCGCGTGGTCCCGGTCGCCACGAGGCGCTGTGGCTCCGGGCAGTGCGTGTAGTGAAAACGCGTGACCAACACGCCGCGCTCCACACCCGCGATCAGATCGTCGCGTGCTACATCGCCGGGCGCGATAAAGAGGTGCGTGGGCGCGGGCCACGCCGCCCCGAATCCATGAATGCGCGATACCGCGTGCCCTGTCGACCCGCGCCCTTCCTTCGCCGCCGTCTGGGTGTCGTACGCCAGCCCTTCGAGCACACCGCGGGTGATCAACGACAGCCTCTGTGCCGGCACGGCTTCCCAGTCGAACGGCAGCGCCAGTCCGCGCGCGTCGGCCGCATCGTCCCACAGTGTGAAATTGTCGCCACACACCTGCTGCCCCATCTTGCCGGCGGCGAAACTGCGCCCCTCTTGCACCGCCTGAGCACTCAGCCCCAGCCGGCCCAAAAAGCGCAGCAGGTCGGCGACGGCGATCTCTTCCAGCACCGTTACGTATTGCCCTGGTGGCAGCGACTGCGGGTCCCGGTTCAGTGCGCATTTTTCCACGGCCCGCGCCGCAATGGCGGCCGGATCGATGTCGTCTACGTCGCGGCTGATGGCGTCGGCATAGCCCGTCAGCAGCCCGATCCCTGCCGGTGGGTTGGCGTCAACTACCGTTCGCAGCGAGGCCAGGGTAAGTGGTGCGTACGCCTCCGCTCCGGCGCTGTTGGCGATCGCCAGCTCGCCTTGCTCGGTGCTGAACGCCCCTTTGGCCAGGTAACCGCGGCTGCGAGCCGCCTCGACGATGGTACGCACCGCGTCGGCGCGCCGGGCTGCCGTTGCCTCCGCCGTTGCCTCGTAGAACGTCGTGGCCGGGCGCGCCGCGCCGCCTTCAGGCAAGGAGGAGACAGCCCCCCCAGAATCGCCTTCCACACCCGGTGCCCGCAGGCGCGCCATGGCCACCGCATCCTCTACCAGCCTGCGCCTGCCTTCGGCATCGAGGCGGTTGGTGACGGCGATTCCCACGCCCTGCCGCCCGGCGCCATGATCCACCACTGCGCGCACCGCCAGGCGTGTGTCACTCTGTGCCACATTTTGATGGATGGTGTTGTTCGCAAAGCGAGTCAGCGCCTGGTTGTCTACGATCAGGGTCGCTTCCGCAGCATCCGCCGCGTGTCGCAGGCGCATCGCCATCGCCAATGTGTCGTGCAGCAGCTCCAGGGCATGCTCACGGCCATAGATCACGGAATTCGCCGACATTCGTCTCTCCCCTCTCGTGAGTCCCTGCGATTGTAACCGATCTCGATACAGATGTCAACGCCGGTATTGCATTACTTCACCAGGTGGCAAGAGAACCAGATCCGCGGCCTGCCGATCTTGCCATCTTTCAACCTTCCACTCTTTGACGGGACACGGTGCCTGTGCTAGAATGAACGCGTTTTCACGAAACCGGAGGAATGCCTGAAACATGCCAGAGAGTCGAATCGAGACACCTGACTGGGTACCGGACGCGATCTTTTATCAGATCTTTCCCGACCGCTTTGCGCGCAGCGCGCACGTTGCCAAACCGTCGAACCTTGAAGATTGGGACAGCGCCCCAACTACCTACGGCTTTAAGGGCGGGGACCTGATCGGCGTCGTCGAGCACCTCGACTACCTCCAGGACCTGGGCGTCAACGCCATCTATTTCAATCCTGTGTTTGCATCCACCGCCAACCACCGCTATCACACCCACGATTACCTGCTGGTGGATCCGATCCTGGGCGGGAACGCAGCCCTGCGCACCCTGCTCGACGAGGCGCACCGGCGTAACGTGCGCGTCATCCTCGATGGTGTCTTTAACCATGCCAGCCGCAGCTTTTTCCAGTTCAGCAACATCGTGGAAAACGGACCGGCGTCGCCCTACGTCGATTGGTTTCTGCCACGCAGCTTTCCTCTGCGTCCTTATCACGCGCCGCCGGGCCAGCACGGCTACGAGGCGTGGTGGAACCTGCCCGCGCTGCCCAAGCTCAACGTAAACACGCCTGCCGTGCGCCAGTTTCTATGGGACGTGGCTGCATACTGGGTAGAGTTCGGAATCGATGGCTGGCGCCTGGACGTGCCGGGCGAGATCGACGATGATGCCTTCTGGCAAGAGTTCCGCCGCCGCGTCAGGGCGGCAAACCCCGAAGCGTACATCGTCGGCGAGATCTGGGGGGAGGCCGGACGCTGGCTGCAGGGTGACCAGTTCGACGCGGTCATGAATTACGTGTTTACCCGCACCTGCCTCGGCTTTTTTGGGGGCGAGAACCTGCTACAGGAAGAAGTGGCCCGGTGCGGCTATCACCATATCGACATCCTCAGTGCAGAAGAGTTTGCCGACCAGATCGATGCTCTACTCGCCCTCTATCCGCGCGAGATTACCCACGCCCAATACAACCTGCTCGGCAGCCACGACACACCGCGCTTTAGGACCCTTGTCCGCGGCGATACCACGGCCTACCGCCTGGCGACGCTGTTTCAGATGACCTACCCCGGCGCCCCGTCCATCTACTATGGCGACGAGATCGGCATGTCGGGCGTGCACGACCCGGGCTGCCGTGGTGGGTTTCCCTGGGACGAAAGCAGGTGGGATCACCACCTGCGCGATTACGTGCAAGCGTGCATCGCCCTGCGTCACGCGCATCCGGCCCTGCGTCACGGTGAGATGAAGTGGCTCTTTGCCGGTCACGGCGTGGTCGTCTACCTGCGGCGCTTGAACCAAGACAAGAGCCCGGATCAAGACGCCCTGATCGTCGCGATCAACAATACGCGCCGACCCGTGACCCTCGACGTGCCGGTGCACGATGACCTGGAGGATGGCACCCAGGTGCGCGCCGTGTGGGACGGATTCGAGGCGAGCGTCACCGGCGGCAGGATCGGCGGGGTGCGCATCCCGGCCCGCGCAGGCACCGTCCTCGAGGTAACAGCCAACTCCGGCTAGGTCGCTGCCTCACGTGTAGCGCCTGACTTCGAACCGGAACAATTGCACCGGCTCGTCGGGATCGGTGATGCCGGCTTTGTGGTAACGCGTCCAGTAGAGCTGCTTCTCTGCCGTATCGATCCCCTCGAGGTCGGGCAGCAGCAGGCCCCGTTTCCAGGGATGGCGCGTTGACTGCACAATCAGCCCGTAGCGCTTGGGGTCGAGGTCCTCCACTCCCTCCACCGGCTCGGCCTCGCCAAGCACGTCCACCTTCACATCAAGGTCGGGCAGCTCGTGCTCCCCGATGGGTGGGAAGCGAGGGTCGCGGCTGGCCGCCGAGACTGCGTTTTCGATCACCTCCTCGGCGACGTTCTCCTGCGTGGCCTGGATCGTCCCGATGCAGCCGCGCAGTTGCCCATGCCTGTGGATGGTCACAAACGCACCCGCGCGCCGTTTCATCTCGGGGGTCAGGCTGGCGGGTTGGGGCAGCCTTCCCCCGCGTACGTGAGCCTCGATCGTCGCGCGCGCAAGCTCTACCAGGGCATGTTGTTCGCTCGTTTCCAAAGACGACATCGGCTTACTCCTCTTCTCGCGTTAGCTTTCAAAAAGTAGCGATCCATCGTAGATCAGTAGTACCAAGGTCCCGTTGCGATCCGGCGCATAATATGGTACAATACGAATGGCGCTCGCAGGGGGCGCATCCACGCACAACGCAAGGAGGAAGATCGATGGAAGATCGGGCAGTACGTGGCAAAAGGCTCCTGCTCTACGGCATGGTGGCGCTCGTTCTCGTGACCGTTGTCTCTGTCTTTGTAGCACTCTGGATTGTCACAGCGCCACTTGGTAGCGAGTTCACCGGCGTCGCCATCAAGACCACGTTGATCGTCGGCGTAATCACGATCGTTGCCAGCGCCGTCGTGTGGTACATTTATACCAAAGCGATCCTCAAAGAATAACTGCGGATTACGATCCAGGTCCTGTCCGCCGCACTTTTCGCTGCTTCGGACTCTGTTCCCCTGCGTGCGTGTTATGAGGAGACGCCAGGTCACGTCACGTGGCTGGCGTCTCCTTGTTGTTGTCAACTCGTTCGCTCTATGACTTGAAGCTGTCCAGAATCTGGCGCGCGATCACCAGGCGCTGGATCTCACTCGTCCCCTCTCCAATCGTGCACAGCCGCTGATCGCGATAGATGCGTTCGACAGGATACTCGCGGCTGTATCCGTAACCACCGTGAATCTGCACGGCTTTGAAGGCCGCGCGCTCGGCAACTTCTGAGGCGAACAGCTTGGCCATCGCCGCTTCCTTGGTAAAACGTTTGCCCGCGTCCTTCATCGCTGCCGCCCGGTAAACCATCATCCGCGCCGCGTCGATCTCGGTGCCCATGTCGGCGATCATCCACTGGATCGCCTGGAAGCTGGCGATCGGCTTGCCAAACTGGACGCGCTGCATGGCATAACGCGTCGCTTCTTCAAACGCGCGCTGCGCCAGCCCCAATGCCATCGCGCCGATGCTGATCCGCCCGGCGTCGAGCGTCACCAACATCTGCCTAAAGCCTTCCCCTTCACGCCCCAACAGGTTCTCTGCCGGCACCCGGCAGTTCTCGAACGAGAGGGCTGACGTGACCGATCCCTTCAGCCCCATCTTGGGCTCGTTCTTCCCGGGGATGAACCCGGGCGTCCCCTTTTCTACCAAAAAACCCGAGATGCCGCGCGTTCCCGCGGCAGGGTCCGTTTTCGCCGTCACCGTCAGCACGTCGGCGATCGCTCCAGACGTGATCCACATCTTGCTGCCATTGATCACATACTCGTCGCCATCGCGCACAGCCGTGGTGCGCGTGGCACCCGCGTCCGATCCGGCCTCGGGCTCGGTCAGCCCGAACGCGCCCAGCCCCTGGCCGCTGCACAGCCGCGGCAGCCATTTTTGCTTCTGCGCCTCGGTGCCAAAGGAATAGATCGGCCCGCATCCCAGCGACACGGCGGCCGCATAGATCAGCCCTGTGGAACCGCAGGCACGAGAGATCTCTTCGACGGCGATCGCATAGCTCAGATAATCGCCGCCGCCCCCACCATACTTCTCGGGATAGGGCAGGCCGAGCAAGCCAAGCTCCCCCATCTTTTCGATATTCTCCGCGGGGAACTCTTCCGTCTTGTCCACCTCGGCGGCACGTGGCGCGATCTCTTTATCGGCGAAATCGCGCACCATGTCGCGCACCATACGTTGTTCTTCATTGAGCTCGAAATCCACGCCAGTTCCCTCCCTCTCGAAATTGATCTAGCCGTCCAGCCGTCCCACGAGTCGCGGCTCTGCCCAGGCCGACCAGGCCCACTGGTGATTGCCCAGTCCATCCGTCACGAACTGGATCCGCAGCACGTCGCCCGCGAGTGCCGGCATCACCAGCTCGTGCTCTTTCCAACGCTGGATGTGCTGTGTGTCACTCCACATCTTCCAGTCGTTCACAAAGACACGAAAGGCGACCACGTTGCCCGCCGCCAGCATCGCCCCATCGCGAATGCCTGTGGCAAAGTGGAGGCACAGGTCGCTGACGTCGACAGGCACCGGCACGTGATACTCGACGATAGACGCGCCTTCGAGTGGCGGGTGCTGCCACAGCGCCATGCGCACGTCGCCGTCCGCCGATGCCTCGCCCACCTGTACCTCCATGCCTGCCGGGTCTTCACTCGTCGTGACAATCGCCTGCCGCGCGTGCTCCACAAAGTCAAACACCCACACGCGCTCGGGCGCCTCCTGCGGGGAACTCCCTTGCTTCCAGCGCAGATACTCCACAAAGCGTGCCACCTCGTCGAGCTGCTCCGGGTCGAGCGATTCCAACGTGCTGACGATCTCTTCAAAGGAAACCATTTTGTCTACCCCTCATGCTCCCGATCGCGTCCCGCGGCACCGCCCAGCATGCGCGCAGCGATCTCTTTGAGCAGCTTGACTGCCACCATGGCTGTGATGCCCACGACATCCCGCTCCGGGTTAAGCTCCACCAGGTCTGCCCCGACGATGGATGCGTCGACGCCCTGGATCAATGCCAGGATCTCACGGGTGGTCATGCCCCCCGGCTCGTGATGCGAGACACCAGGGACAAACGCGGGATCGAGCACATCCAGGTCGAGGCTGAGGTACACCGGCCCCTCGAACGCCGGCCACTGGCCCGGCTGCCAGTGTCTCATCTCGATCGTCTCGACGCCAAAGCGTCGTGCCTGATCGCGCTGGTGCGGGTTCGCCGCGCGAATGCCTACCTGTACCAGCCGCTTTACCAGTCCCTCCTCCATGATACGGGCAAAAGGGCAAGCGTGCGAGAAGCGGTTGCCGTCGAACTCGTCGTACAGGTCGGGGTGCGCATCGAGGTGCAGGATATTCAGGCTTTGGTAGCGCCGCGCATAGGCGCGCACAATGGGCAGTGTGACCGCGTGGTCGCCCCCGAGCGCGAGTACGCGAGCGCCCCGATCGAGCAGCGCACCCACGGCCGCCTCGATGGTATCGAGCGCCGCCAACCCCGTGCCGGGTTCCACATCGCCCACATCCACCAGGCGAGCGTCTGTGCTCAAATCGAGCCCGTTTTCGGCAGCCAGGTTCGTTTCACCCGAGGCGAGAACCTGCCGGATGCGGGCGGGCGCGAGCGCCGGCCCCACCATGAACGAAGACTGCTCGTCGTAGGGGACGCCGAGTATGGCAATCGAGCCACTATCGACCTGGCCGGTTGGTACTTGCCGTATCATCTATAACCTCAGGATCAAACCCACCTCGTCACCGAGCATCTTGCCGCTGCGCTCGAATCCGACCCGGCGATAGAACCCCTCGGGACTGCCCGGGCCCTGCCCACAACTCGTCCCGAGCGCCGTGGCACCCGGCCGGGTGCGCACATGGTCGATCACCTGCTCGAGGGCGCGCCGGCCAAACCCCTTACCATGATGCTGCCCTGCGATCATAAAACGCCAGAGAAAGTATTCCTGTTCGTCCGGGTCGTCGTGCAACATGACAAAACCCACTGGCGTGTCGTCGGCATACACCGCACGGAACCATGCTTTGGGCTCAAAGTAGGCCTGTGCGATCGAGACGGCATTGGGTGCCACCATGAACTTTTTGGGGGGCTTGAGGGTGTCGCTGAGCCTGCAAATGTCCCGCACCGTCTCGCTCGTGACCTCGCGTAGAGAAACGGTGGCGTCGCGCCCCGGCTCGCCGGCTTCAGGCTCCTGTTGGGCCGCCAGCACCCCCTCGGCATATTCGCGTACCCTGGCGCGCGCGTCGTCGGGCAGCGCGCTCAGTAACTCTTCGAGCGATTTCGATTCGTGTTCGGACATCGTGTACACATTCCCTTTTTTGGAGATGATCAGATGCGGGCAGGTCTGCGACCTGCCCGCACCACGTCTGCCTAGAATGCGAACGGTCGAAAGTAAGCGATATCGAGGATCGAGCCCCGCCTCTCGGCGGCGTCCTTGAACACCGCCTCGACCTCCATGCCGATCTCTACGTCTTCGGGGTCGACATCGCCAAGGTAGTGAACCAGCCCGCCGTCGCCGTCGCCCAGCTTGACGTAGGCGAGCACCGCCGGCTCCTCCAGCGGCTCCCCGTCCAGGTCGCGAAAGAGAATGGTGTAGGTGAACACCGAGCCGTGCGATGGCATCTCTACCCACTCGTCGAGCTCGGCAAAGCAGCGCTCGCAGAACATGCGCGCCGGCACGTAAACGAGGTCGCACTCCTCGCACACGGTGCCCACGATCCGCGCATTGTCCTTGATCTCTCGAAAAAAGCGCTCACCGGCGATCCCTGCCGTGTAGCGACTCTGGATCGGGATGTCGCCCTGCCATGCGATCGCTTCGTGCAGCTTGTCAACCTTGTTCAGTATGGCCATTCTTTCCTCCTACACCGGCTTGAAGTACTTGATATCGAGGATAGACCCCTCCCGCTCCTCGGCCGGCTTCCATACCGCCTGCACCTTCATGCCGATTTTGACGTCGGAAGGATCCACCTCGCCCAACATGTGCATGATGCCCACGTACGGGCTGGTGCCGTCGATGTCGATCACGGCCGGGATCTGTGGCTCTGTCAGATACTGCATGTCCCAGGTAACGTAGCACAGGGAGAAGGTGTTCACCGTGCCGGTGTCGGGTAGATACTCCCAATCATCCATCGGCAAAAAACACCACTCGCAAAAAACGCGCGGTGGGATGACGAGGCGCCCACACTCGTCGCAGCGCACCCCGATCAGGCGCCCCTTCTTTAGCTCGTGCAAGTAGCGCCCGATCGCGACGCCGGCATCCCAGGCATACCTGGCGTTAGGCTTCCATTCATTATGGATGACCCTTCCTTCTGCAAAGTCAGACTCGCGCAGAGAAGTGCCCGGATATTCTTTGATCTGTTCTGACATCACAATCTCCTTTTCATAGCCACGACGCACGCGCTATGCGCCCATGACAATGACGGCGCCCACCTGCATCAGGTCACCCCACGCCTGCGCCACTCCACGCCTCGGCTGGCCCGGCACCTGGCGCGCGCCGGCCTCGCCGCGAAGCTGCCAGAACAGCTCGGCCACCTTCATCAGGCCCGCGGCGGCGATCGGGTTGCCGACGCCGAGCAGCCCGCCACTCGGACACACCGGCAGGTCTCCGTCGCGCTGCGTGATGCCGAGCGCCGTCGCCTCTGGTGCCTTGCCGCGATCGAACAGCATCAGGCCCTCGAGGTGGTGCAGCTCCTTGTAGTCAAAGGGATCGTACGGCTCGGCGATGTGAATCTGCTTGCGCGGCTCGGTGATGCCCGCCATGTCGTATGCCATCCGTGCCGCATTCTCCACGTAACGTGGATAGCACAGGTCGCGGTTGGTCCAATAGGTGGTATCGAGATTCCAGCCGACGCCCTCGATCCAGACGGGCTTGTTGGTGATGCGCCGGGCCACGTGCTCGGCGGCGAGTACCAGCGCCACCGCGCCATCGGACACCGGGCTGACGTCGAGACGCTGCACCGGCCAGGCGAGCACCTCGGAGTTGAGCACATCCTCGAGCGTAATGTTCGCATCACCCAGCAGGCTGCACGGGTGATCGGCCGCGTTGCGCTTGTTCTTGACCGACACCAGGGCAATGTCCTCCTTTTTCAGCCCATAGGTGTGCATGTAGCGGTTCATCTCCATCGCAAAGATCCAGAGCAGGTTTGGACCCAGCGGGCGCTCGGTGGTATGATCAAAGATCGTCAAAAAGGCACCCTGCGGGTGTGGCTGGCAGGAGGACATTTTCTCCTCGCACACGACCAGGCAAATGTCAAAGAGCCCCGATGCCACCTGGTACCAGCCATGGATCGGCGTAAACACGCCGGTGCCACCGCCCACGTAGCAGCGCATATACGGCTTGCGCCAGCCGCCCGAGCCGTCCGACAGGTACTCACCCTTCATATGCACACCGTCAAACGCGTCGGGCGCCGTGCCGTGCACCACGGCGTCGATCTGCTCGACGTCCAGCTCGCAGGAGTCGAGGGCCATCCGCGTGGCCTCGAAAGCCAGCTCAGGTGCCGTCTCCTGGGCGCGGCGAACGAACCGGGTCATACCGGCGCCGACAACCGCCACCTTTCGTTTTACATTTCGCATTCGCATCGTTCGCCTCCCCCTACTTGCCCAGCACGACGGCCGCGCCGCTGGTGGTCGGCACGCCGCGCCAGCCAAAGGCCAGGCCGGTCTCGACGTCGGTTAACTGGCGCGGCCCTGCCTCGCCCCGAAGCTGCATCACTGCCATCGCCACGGCGCGCAGGCCGGACGCGTCGAGGAGGTGCCCGCAGCCCAGGCTACCACCCGACACGTTCACCGGCAGGATCCCGCCGACGTCGGTAGCCCCTTCCTCGGCCAGATAACCGGCCTGCCCGAGCGGGCAAAAGCCGAGCGCTTCCAGGTGCTGCAGCTCTTTGTACGAGTAGGTGTCGTCGATCTCGGCAAAGTCGATCTCTTCCATGGGGTTGCGGATGCCGGCCATGCGGTAGGCCATCTTGCCCGCTTCCTCCGCATAGATCGCACGCCCCCACGCCCGCGTCTCGAGGCTGAACGCATCGTTGCACCAGCCAATACCACGGATCCAGATCGGCGCATTCGACAGGCTGCGCGCCACGTCGTCGGCTGCCAGCACCAGGACGATCGCCCCATCCGCGTGGTAGCTCGCGTCGTTGTCGGTCAGCGGATACGACAGCCAGTCCGCGTTCAGCACGTCCTCTACCGACAGGTCGGCCGGGTAGGCGGCGGCAGGGTTGTAGAGGGCGTTGCGCTTGTTCTTGGCCACCACGGCGGCGCACTGCTCGCGCGTGGCATCGCTCGCCCACAGGTAGCGTGTCATCTCCATGCCGGCGATGAACACGGGATTGGCAGCAAGGGGGCGGTTCAAGACGGGATCCATGGCGTACGCGGTGACGTAGGGGAGGGTGAGGACATTCGACGCTTTGCTATGTGCTTCCACGGCGACGATATCAAATAGGCCACTCGCGATCTGCATGTAGGCTGTCGCCAGGCCATGGATACCGTCGCCGGGAATCGTCACATTTGGCTTGAGAATCCCGCCGAGCTGATCGGGCACGTACTCGTCAAAGATGCTCGTGCCCTCCAAAAAGTCTTCGGCCACTGTGACCAGGCTCTCCACATCGCTGCGCGGGTCGACACCGGCGTCGTGGTAGGCCTTGACCGCAGCCTCGTACATCAGCTCCTTGTATGACACTTCGGGGCTGAGAGGACGGAAGCTGGTGTAGCCGATGCCCACGATGGCTACGCTTCGTGACATGATCTGCCTCCTTGTCATTGGTGCCAGTGCATTCGGGGCAAGACACTGGCGCAAAAGACCCATCTCTCTCCGAGTAGCACGCGCTTGCTCCTTTTTCCGGCCCGATAGGCACCACCTCCTCCATCCTGCGGCTTCTGAACGCGTGGACTATTGTACACCAAAACAGATCAATTGGAAAGTACACAACTGGCAAGCGGCAACATGAGCGGCGCCCTTGCTCCATAGTCTATGCCGGCCCAAATAAAACAGGCGGGGCATCTGCCCCGCCTGTGCATACCAACCTTCCGGCGTCCCGCTCCTACCTGGCCAGGCGTGCCTTCAAGATCCCTTCCAGCGTGGGTTGGCCAATGACCTGCAGCTCGTACCGTACCCTGTCGGCCGGCGCCTTGATATCTATGATGCGCCGCAGGTCGATCGGGGTGCCGATGATCACCAGATCAGCCCCCACGGCATTGATCG
>DATHUZ010000430.1:0-1505 GCA_035461725.1 Anaerolineae bacterium | reverse complement strand
CACCCCGTTCGATGCCGAGGCGGTGAAATTCAGTTTTGACCGGATCATGGCCGAAGAGACCCGCTCGCGCAAGGCAAAGGGCATGATGGGCAGCTATAGCCATACAGAAGTCATCGACAAGTATACCGTCGCGGTGCACTTTCGCGAGCCGTATGCCCCCTTTCTCGACTCTGCCAGCCAGGTGTACCTGGCGCCCGTGTCGGCGGCAGCCGTGGCGCAGTGGGGCGCCGATTACCAGCTCCACCAGGTGGGGACCGGGCCGTTCATGTTTGAGGAGTATGTGCCTAACGACCACCTGACGCTGGTGCGTTACCCCGACTATGACTGGGCACCCGATGTGTACGCGCACGATGGGCCCGCGTACCTGGACGAGATCGAGTTCCGGTTCTATGTAGACCCGGCGGTGCGCGCGCTGGCGCTCGAATCAGGCGAGGCCGCGGTGATGGGCGAGCTGCCGCCGCAGGATGCAGCGCGGCTGGAGGGCGATGCGCGATTCCAACTCCACACGGTGCCGATCCCGGGCCAGCCGCTCCAGATGTTCCTGAACAGCGAGCGCCCGCCGACGGACGACGAGCGGGTGCGCCAGGCGCTCCTCTATGCCACGGACAGGGAGACGATCATCAACACCCTCTTTCTCGGCTACTCGCCCGTCGCCTACGGGCCGTTGACGGCGGCGACGATGGGCTACGAGCCGTCGGTGGCCGGCTCGTACGCCTACGACCCTACGCGCGCCGGGGAGCTGCTCGACGAGGCCGGCTGGGTGGACAGCGACGGCGACAGCCTGCGCGACAGGGATGGCGGCCCCCTGGTGCTGCGCGCCTACCTGCAGACGTGGGGTTACCTGCCGGAAGTGGGGCAGATGCTCCAGTCGCAATACAGGCAGGTGGGCATCGACCTGCAGACACAAGTGGTGCAGTACCCGGCGGCAGTGGAGGCGGCGGCGCAGAACGAGCACCACCTGGCACCGATGGTCTTTTTCTCCAGCGACCCGAGCGTGCTCGACTTTACCTACCTGTCGGCGAACGCCGAGGGTGGGTTCAACTGGTCGAACGTGCGCGACGAGGAGCTCAACCGGCTGCTGACCGAGGGGGTGCGCACACTCGACATGCAGCGCCGGGCCGAGCTCTACAGCCAGGCCCAGGTGCGGATCATGGACCTGGCCATCGTGCTGCCGATCCGCGATTACGTCAATCTAAACGCGGCGAGCGTGGCCGTGCGCGGCCTGCGCTTTGACGAGCGCGGCTGGGTGCCGTGGCTGTACGACGTATACATCGTGGAGTAGCCGGTTATTCCCGACTCGCAACCCCATGCTGACCTACGTCGCCCGCAAGCTCCTCGCCGCCATCCCTGTCCTGTGGGGTGTCGCGACGCTCGTGTTTGTCGTGATGCGCCTGCTGCCGGGCGACCCTGCGGCGGTGATGCTGGCAGAGGGCGGCGGGTCGGCCGAAGCGGTGGCCCGCCTGCGGGCAGAGCTCGGTTTTGACGACCCGATGGCGGTGCAGTAC
>DATHUZ010000429.1:0-3612 GCA_035461725.1 Anaerolineae bacterium | reverse complement strand
GTCGATTCGATCCTGGCACTCGATCCCGATGCCAACGTCGTGGTACTCGGCGACCTGAACGATTTTCAGTTCTCCGCAGCGATCGCGGATGTGCTCGAGGCGGACGCGCTCACCAACCTGATCTGGTCCCTGGCGCCGAATGAGCGCTACACCTACATCTATGACGGCAACTCGCAGGTGCTGGACCAGATCCTGGTGAGCGAGCACCTGTGGCAGATGATGCCGGGCTATGACATCGTGCACGTCAATGCCGAGTGGCCTGCCGCCGAGCGACCCACCGACCACGATCCCGCCGTGGCGCAGCTCCCGCTCATCGAGTCGGCGCTGGCCCTGTCGTACAAGACCGTCGAGCCCATGGGTAGCGTGGCGCCAGGCGACCTGCTCACCTATACCGTCGTCCTGAGCAACGCCGGGTCGACCGACCTGTCGGTTACGATCACCGATGTACTGCCCGCGGATCTGGTCCTGGTCAGCGGCTTTGAAGGGGGCGGGCTGACGTGGACCGGCATAGTCAGCGCTGGAGAGCAGGTGATGCTCACCCTGGTGGCCCAGGTCGACCCCGATCTGGTCGGCATCGTGACGATCCAGAACCAGGTGATCGTGGATGATGGCGTCGAGCCACCCTTCACCATCGTCTCACCCGAGACGATCCTTCAGGGGCCGATGTTCTACTACCTGCCCCTGATCTACAAGAACTCGACCACGCCGGCGCCAGGCGGGTAGGGTTTGTTGGTCTGACGGAAGGAGCAGGCCGGGGCGTGGTGCCCGGCCTGCTTTTTCAAGCGCTCAGATGGTGGCGGACGTCGTTCACCCGCGCAGGTGGAGCGGGAGATCACTGCCCGCCGCCCAGGCGCGGAGCACAGCACGGCCGTTTTCGAAGGCGATGCGCGCCGGCAATGCATCAGGCGCGAACCAAGCCGCCCCGTCCGCGTCGTCGCCCACACGCAGGCTGCCGCCCAGGGGGCGCGCGAGGTAGTAGACGTTCAGGGTGTAGTGGCCCTGGTAGTCATCCATCCAGAGACCAAAGAGGGCGGTCAGCTCGATATCCAGTCCCGTCTCTTCGCGTACTTCGCGGACGGCGGTGTGCGCCGGGTGTTCGTCTTGCTCGCAAAAGCCGCCCGGAATATCCCACTCGCCTTGGAACGGCTCGACGGCGCGGCGGACGAGCAGGACCTTGCCGTTGCGCACCACGAGGGCACCGGCGCACGGCCGGGCGTTGCCCCAGGCGACATGGGCACATGCCGGGCAGACGGCGCGTACCCTGCCGTCGAGCGCCTGTGGCTGCATCGCCGTGCCGCACGCGGGGCAGTAGCCGGGGGGTTGGGTCACCTCACTGCTCGCCGGTTTCCTCTCCGAGTGGCAGGCCGGCCCGCTCGACGATCCAGCGATAGCTCTCCTCCCACACAAAGTGGCGCTGTGCGTCGACGAGCAGGTTGTGCCCCGACGTTTCGAGCCACACGATCCGTTTGTCCGTCGAGCCGATCCGGTCGTGGAGGATCTGCGCCGAGTCGGGCGCGCAGTGGACGTCGCGCCGCCCCTGAAAGATGAGGATCGGCTGCCGGATGCCGGGCAACGCGCGCACGACGATGCGCTGCAGCAAATAGACTTCGCCGGCACCCCATAGCGGCAGCTCGTCGTAACTCCACTGGCGGGCCGTACCCTCGGGGTCGACCAGGTCGTCTTCCATGGCACCCAGCGGGTAACGCTTGAAGACGTGGCGCGCGGCGACGGTGAGGGGCATCAACCGGTTCGCCAGCTTGACGGCGGGAGCCATGGCGATCAGCCCGGAGATATCCGGGTGGCGCGACGCGAGCCAGAGTGTGAGCAGCGAGCCGAGCGACAGGCCGCCGACGAACTGCTTGCGGGTGTGCGCACGCAGTTCGGCCAGGCTCGTCTCTACCTCGTCGGCCCAATCCTGCCAGTGGACGCTCTCGAGGTCTCCGGGCGTCGTGCCGTGGCCCGGCAGCAGTGGGCAGCGGACGGTAAGGCCGCGTGCGGCCAGGTACTCACCCATCGGGCACGTTTCGGCCGCCGAGCCGGTGTAGCCATGAATGAGCAGCACGCCGACCGGGCCGTGGTCCGCGGCGTAGGCAGTTGGTTCAGGGCGCGATTCCCGTGTCATCTCGTGCTTCCTCTCGACTACTCTCGAGCCAGTAATGGTAGAAAGGTCTCTGCCTGGCCGGTGATGAGCTCGATCTCGAACAGCCTGGGCCACAGCTTGCCCGTCACGAACAGGCGGTCGCCAGCTTGGTCGTGGGCAATGCCGTTCAATACGTCGACGGATCCGGTGACGTCGGACGGGTCAAGCAGGCCGGCCAGGTCGAGCCACGCGGCCACGTGGCCATCGGCCGGGTCGACGATGGCGATCCGGTCGGTCAGCCACACGTTGGCAAACACCAGGCCGTCGACGTATTCCAGCTCGTTTAGCCTGACCACGGGCGTACCCTGATCCTGCACCGCAACGGAGCCCAGCAGCTCGAACGTCGCCGGATCGCGAAAGTAGAGCGTCGCTGTGCCGTCGCTCATGATCAGGCGCTCGCCGTCGTAGGTGAGGCCCCAGCCCTCGGTGGGGTAGGAGACGGTGTCAAGCTGCTCGAACGTCTCTTTGTCGTACAGGAACGCGACGCGCTCCTGCCAGGTGATCTGCCAGATTCTGTCGCCGACGACGGCGATGCCTTCGCCAAAGTACTCGGGCGCGAGGTTGTGGATCTGGAGCACCTCGCCTGTCTCCAGCGCCACCTTGCGCAGGCTGGACCGGCCTTCCAGGCCGGTGCCTTCGTAAAAGATGCCGGCCTCGTACACGAGACCCTGGGTAAACGCATTGGGATCGTGTGGGTACTCGTTCACGACCCGGTAGCCATAGACGGGCGTTTCTTGTTGCGCGCCGGGTGATGGGGCAGGGATGTTGGTGGGGACGGGGGTGTCGGACGGCGCCGGCAGCGGCAGCGCCGTGGTGGCGACGGGCAGCGCGGTGGCCGAGGCGGCGGGTGTGGCCGAGGCGGCCGGCGTGCCCGCGGCGACGTCGACGCGGGTGGGCGCGCAGGCGACGGCGAGCAGGGCGAGGCAGAAAAGGAGCAGCCAGGCTGTGCCGGGTCTCACCAGGGGCTGAGTCGCCTTCCGGATCGAGTCAGCGTGTTTCACGTCAGCTCCGGCCGGGCAGGTGCCTGTCGAGCCACACCTCGACGTCGGCGAGCACCATCTCTTTGCCCACGTCGTTGAATACCTCGTGATAGTAGCCTTCGTACGTCTGCCGCTCCTTGTCGGCAAACACGACCTTTTCGAAAAACTCGCCGCTGGCGTCGCACGGCCCGAGGCGGTCGCAGGTGCCGTGCACGATGAGCAGGGGCAGGGCGAGATCGGCGGCGTGTTCCTGGGTCCACCGGATGGCCGCCATGAGCTCGGTGCCGAGGCGCGCCGTGGCTACGTTGGTCACCAGCGGGTCGTCGACGTAGGCGCGCACGACCTCCGGGTCGCGCGACAGCGCCTGCACATCGAGCCCTGTCTGCAGGGTAAAGCGGGGCCGGACGCGCGACAGGCCTTTGGCCAGCAGGATCAGAAAGGGAGACACGGGCAGTGCGCCGAGCGCCGGCGCCGAGGCGATGACGCCGTCGA
>DATHUZ010000428.1:0-3142 GCA_035461725.1 Anaerolineae bacterium | reverse complement strand
AGGGTTCGTCGATGTGCATTTCTATGGCACATATGACCTCACCCCCTTTGACGACTGGTCGGCGGACCTGTTAGTAGTCGCCGCCGCCTGATAATCTAGCGTCCCAACAATGTAATCCAATTCGGGCTCAGCGAGTAGGGGAAAACCCCTAATATTCCCTCAAGTGACCTTGACAATCGTCCGTATCGTGGTATAATAGAATTAGTTGGTTGTATCAACCAACTAATTGGAGGGAGGGGGCGTGAAAGGGCGCTATCGTACGGGCGATCAGGCACTGGTTCGCGAGATCAACCTCTCTACAGTGCTGCGCTACCTCCACAGCACGGCTCCCCTCTCTCGCTCCGGGCTGGCCGGTCTCACCGGCTTGAACAAGACCACCGTCTCCAGCCTCGTCGAGGAGCTGCTCGATCGTGGCCTCGTGTGCGAAGTCGGCATCGACAACTCGCGCACCGGGCGGCCGGCGACCCTGCTCGACCTCAACCCCAACGCGGGAGCGATCATCGGCGTGGCGCTGGGGGTCGACTTTGTGGCCATCGTCCTCACCGACTTTGGTGGAAACATCCATTGGCGGCGCAGGCAGGCGACGGATCCCGCACAGAGCCGCGAGACGATGCTGGCCCTGACGCTTGACATGGCAGAGGAAGCAGTCGCCGCCAACAGCGACCACGGCAACCTGCGCCTGCTCGGCCTTGGGATCGCCACCCCTGGAACGGTGAACGTCGACGAGGGATTCCTCATCTTTTCGCCAAACCTGCAGTGGCACAACGTGCCCTACCGCGACATCTTTCAAGCGCGCCTGCCGCTGCCGGTGATGGTCGATAACGATGCGAACGCCGCCGCCCTGGCCGAGCACATGTTCGGTGCCGCGCGCCAGGCCCAGACCTTTGTGACTGTGTTTGCCGGCGTGGGCGTCGGGGGTGGCCTCTTTTTGAATGGCGAGCTCTATCGCGGCGCCGGCGGTTTTGCCGGCGAAATCGGCCACACGAACTTTACACTCGAGCACTATCGCCGGCCGTGTCGCTGCGGCCAGCGCGGCTGCTGGGAGACGACCGTGGCCCAGGATTCCGTGGTCGAGCGCATCCGCAGCCGGTTGGTGGCCGGGCGACAGAGCCTGGTGTCGCAGTTGATGGCCGAGCACAGCTCGCCGCCCACCCTGGCCATGGTCATCGAGGCTGCGCATGCCGGCGATGCCGAGGCGATCGAAGTGCTGGCCGAGACGGGGCACCTGCTCGGCGTGGGCGTCGCCAACCTGATCAACATCTTTAACCCCGAGATGGTCGTGCTCGGCGGCCCGCTCAGCACGGCCGCCGCCTATCTCTTGCCGGCCATTCAGCAAGCGGTAGAGGACTCGACTCTACCCGAGATTCGTAACCAGGCAGAAATCGTCTTGTCCGCCTTTGGTGCCGACGCCAGCCTAGTCGGCGCTGTCGCCCTGGTCGTGGACGACATTCTCGCCCACCCGAGCGGCGTGGAGCGCCTCTCCAGGCACCCGGCGCGGGTAGTGTGAAGGAGGCGAGCCTATCGAAGAATAAAACACGCAGCAGAGGACCATGATCCTGGGCACGTGCCTCGATGATCGCACGTCCGGGATGGATGAATCACGTGTGAACGGAACACGTGTGCGTCAAGCACATATGCAAAGGAGAGGAGAGGTAAGACTCATGAGAAAGCAAACCAGTTGGTACCTGGCGATGGTGGCCCTGATCGTCGCCTCGCTGTTCGTCGCCGCGTGTGGCACCACACCCGCCCCAGAGGCGACGCAGGCGCCAGAGGCACCGGAGGCCACCCAGGCACCGGCTGCCCCGGCAGGCGAAGGCGAGCTGGAGATCTTTTCGTGGTGGACGGCGGGCGGCGAGGCCGACGGCCTGAACGCCATGTACGAGGTGTTCGCCGAGCAGTACCCGAACATCGAGATCGTGAACGCGACGGTGGCAGGTGGTGCCGGCTCGAACGCCAAGGCCGTGCTCGCCACGCGTATGCAGAGCGGCGACCCGCCCGACTCGTTCCAGGTGCACGCCGGTCACGAGCTGATCGACTCCTGGGTAGTCGCGGACAAGATGGAGCCCGTCACCTTTATCTTTGAGGACAACGGCTGGCTCGACAAGTACCCACCCGGCGTGATCGAAGTCCTGTCGATGGACGGCGAGATCTGGAGCGTCCCCGTCAACATCCACCGCTCGAACGTGCTCTGGTACAACAAGGCCGTGTTCGAAGAGAACGGAATCGAGCCCCCGACCACGTTCGACGAGTTCTTTGCCGCTGCCGAGACGCTCCAGGCGGCAGGCGTCACCCCACTCGCCCTTGGCGACAACGGCATCTGGACGGCGACACACCTGATGGAGTCGGTGCTGCTCGGCGCGATGGGTCCCGAGGCGTACAACGGCCTCTGGACCGGTGAGACCGCCTGGGATGGCCCCGAAGTCGCCGCAGCGCTCGAGACCTTTGCCAGGATGATGGAATACGTCAACAGCGACCACGCTGCCCTGTCGTGGGACCAGGCAGCCCAGCTCGTCGCCGATGGCGACGCGGCCATGACGATCATGGGTGACTGGGCTGAGGGCTACTTCAAGTCGATCGGCATGACTCCCAACGTCGAGTTCGGCTGGGCGCCCTCGCCCGGCACCGGCGGCACCTTCATCATGCTCTCCGACTCGTTCGGCCTGCCCAAGGGCGCGCCCAACCGCGACAACGCCATCGCCTGGCTCACCCTCGCCGGCTCCAAGGAAGGCCAGGACGCCTTCAACCCGCTCAAGGGCTCGATCCCGGCGCGCACCGACGGAGACCGCTCACTCTATGACGAGTACCTCCAGTCGGCGATGGACGACTTTGGCTCGAACGCCATCTCCCCAAGCCTCGCGCACGGCGCCGCCGCGTCCGAAGGCTGGGTCACCGCCTTCAACGACGCCATGACGCTCTTTGTCTCCGACCTCGACGTCGACGCGGCACAGATTGCCATGACACAGGCATGCCAGGCCGCCGGCGTGTGCGGAGCGGCAGCACCGGGCGGGCAGGCGCCGGCAGGCGGCGAGCTGACAGGCGAGCTGGAGATCTTTTCGTGGTGGACGGCGGGCGGCGAGGCCGACGGCCTGAACGCCATGTACGAGGTGTTCGCCGAGCAGTACCCGAACGTCGAGATCGTGAA
>DATHUZ010000427.1:0-5598 GCA_035461725.1 Anaerolineae bacterium | reverse complement strand
GGAGCGCGGCGGGGTGATGGTGATCCCCAGGTTGGTCCAGCGCGACCCCGACGGCTGCTTCGGGTCGAACGCCCACGTGCCGTCGTAAAAGTAGGGCGCGGCGTTGCTCTCCCAGCCGCCGAACACATAGATGATGTCGTCGACGGCGGCAACGCCCGGGGCGCCGACCTGGAACCCCGCGACGAGCGCCACCCAGTTGTCCGCTGCGGGCAGTTGCTCCACGACGCCGGCCTGCGGGTAGAAGCGCTGCACGATGCCGTGATTGGTCGCGGCATCCGCATTGTAGCCACCGATGATATAGATCGCGGGTCCACGCCCCGTGCCATCATCAAAGATGACGTTGGCCGTATAGTTCGAGATGTTGACGAGCATGTCGTAGCCGGTGTCGGTGTAGGTGCCCGTCACCGGATCCAGCATCCAGATGTTGTTGTCGTGCGCCGGGGTTACACCCGTGCGGCCGCCCATAAAGTACACCTTGTTCGCCCACGGCTCACCGTCGGGTCCCGGAACAAAGCCACCGTCGTAACGCGACCATTGGAAGGGGGTAACCGGCCCATATTGCCACGCGTCGACGAGGGTGGGGGATTCATCAGGCTGCTGCCCCTCTGCTGCGGGCACGGGTGCGGGGCGGGCGGCGGGTTCCACTTTCGCCGCATCCACGCTCGGGATGGTCCCCGGTTCGACAGCCGCCGACGATGCCGGCAAGACGAGGACCACAATCAGGAACACCACAGAAACAAGCTTGCTTAGCTTCATGGAGGGAGACTCCTTTCTCGGCCTCAGTTTCCACACAGTGTCTGGATTACGGAATCTTTTGAGCTGCCACCTTGTCCGCCGGTGCGCTAGGCATCACCTCCTTCACACACGCTGTTCACTCACTCGTTCCTTCTCTCGCTGTCGCCGGCCCTGGCTTCTGTGCGCTACTCCGATGATAGACTATTATACCACAGTTTGGCGAGGAGTAAAGTCAACAGGTCCGGCTCAGACGCCATTTCATCAGGCCAGGCGGAAATATCGACGTCGCCGGCAGGCTCGAAGGCTTGAGGGGGCACGGGCGAGGGGCAGGAGCGCCCTACGTTCTGACGTCCGCCGGGGTGCGAGGGTGTACGAGATCGCGAGATTCAGAGTGATGAAGGGGTATTGGGGGTAGAAACGGCGCGAGCCCCGGCGAGTGTGAAATTCCGGAAACGACACCGGGAACGTTCCCACACAGCACCAGGCTCGTCGTGCCGCCCACGAGCTAGTCTGCCGCATCGCCACGCGCTGGCCGGCAAAGTAGTAGTAGGAAGTGCGCCGCACGTAGAGCACGCCCGCCAGCCCACTCTCGATCTCGCCGCCCTCGCCGGCCGGCGCGTCCAGCGGCTCTTCTTCTGCGGCCCGCCCGACCGTTTCCGGCGCCACCGCCGGCTCGGCCGTGCGCGGCGCATCTGCCGGCGGCGCCAGCAGCGCGGCGCATCTGCCGGCGGCGCCAGCAGCTCGCCGCCACTGTCATCGCTCACCTCGAATGACCAGGCGTATGGAGCGGCCAGGCCAAGTCCAGCGCGGTCGGTCACGCCGAACCCTTTGACCATACAGAAGGTGGTCTGGTTACGCTACGATACCTCTAGTAGCTCCTCAAGGTCTCCATAGTCGTATGGGGGTCTTTTCCGAACTGCCAGAACGTCTACCGTCTCTTCCACCTCGGTCACTGCATACACGCTGCGCCATCTGTCGAGGCGCAGCCTCCACAGTTCACGTTCGTGTTCCGGGACGCGGAGCATTACGCTGTTGTGAGGACGAGGGTCTTCAGCCAGCTCGTCGATGGCTCGTTTCACCCGCTGTCGCACGTGGCCGGGTAGGGTTTGGATCTATTTCCATGCCGCGGGGGCAACATAGACCGTATACCGGCTCACACTATAGGTCCTCTTTTACCCGATCCCATTCGAGCCAGCCTGCCCGTTCGCGGTCACCACCTGCTGCTTCTAGTTGAGCGAACGCTTCGTTAGCCAGGTCTATGTCTTCCACGGTCTCCAGCCATTCGATCATGGCTTCCCATTCATCAGCGCCGACGACGGCCAGTCGCTTCCCTTTTACGGTTACGTACTGAACAGACTCGAGCGCTTCTAGCGCGGTCATGTCGCCTCCTTTTTTCCACTCCCTACGCACCAACCACCAGGCCGGTCTTACTTCTGAGGCTATTGTACATGTGAACAGGCGCACGGTCAAGTGCCTCCGCACGCTGGTAGTCGTAGCGCCTCAGCAGTACAGGTTTGCTACCACATCGCCTACTGGACGTGGCGGTGGCGCTTCGGGCGTGCCCCTGCCGGCGCCCTGGAAGCAGGCCGACGACCAGCTCGGTCAACCAGTAAAGCTACTTGGCTTCACCATCGACTTCCAAGGCCTCCCCTGTCGCTGCGTCAATCACAACGAATAGTTCGGTAGAAGGCGCAGGAGGCGTTCCAGCATAGTAGGCAGCAAACCAGACCGTCCTGAGATCTTGATCAGCTTGTCGATTTTCCAACCGTAAGTACAGATACAAGTCCTCGTCAAGATGCGCAGCAAGGAACTCGCTCCCACCCGACTCCTGTGCGATTTGCAGCGCCTCGACACTGTCTAGCTGCCAATCTGTCTCTGCAATCTCTACTTTGTATCATCTCAAAAAGTCGTGGTGGGACGTAAAGCGGATTGCCAATCCGCCCTACATTGCTCCGGTTTATTGAGATGCTACCAGGATAGCTTCGATTGGATGAGCTGCCGACAAAAACAGCGTGTCGCACGCGCCATCAAAGTGACTACCAGGCGCGCTCGTGCGGGCGCTCCCGGTGAGCGGAGCTCATTCTACCACAGAACGGTTCTGCCGGCAACGGGACAGGGGTAGGGGTGGCGCTGAAAGTAAAGTCAAGACTTGCGATGTTTCCGTCATGGTTACAGGTCCGCCGTCTGCCAGCTTCTTGCTTGTTGTCAGAGCCGTCACTCCCGAACGAAACATCGCAAGTCTTGGGTCGTTGTCTGCTACCGCCCCGCCACCTGCCGGAACGCGTCGCGTGCCGCCGCCACCGTGGCCTCGATCACGTCGGGCGTGTGCTCTGTGCTGGTAAAGCCCGCCTCGAACTGGGACGGGGCGAGGTAGACGCCCGCGTCGAGCATGGCCTGGAAAAAGTGCCCAAAGGCGGCCGTGTCGCTCTTTTTCGCGCTGGCATAATTGGTCACCGGCTCGCCGGTAAAAAAGGTGCAGAACATGGTGCCCACCTGCGTCTGGTACACCGGCACCCCGGCCGCCGCCGCGGCCTCGCCGACGCCGCGGCACAGCTCCTCGGTGCGCGCCACGATCGCCTCGAACACCCCCGGCCGGCGCAGCGCTTTGAGGGTCACCAGCCCCGCCGTCATCGCCAGCGGGTTGCCCGACAGCGTGCCTGCCTGGTACATCGGGCCGGCAGGTGCCACCGCCTGCATGATCTCGCGCTTGCCGGCATACGCGCCCACCGGCAGCCCACCGCCGATCACCTTGCCCAGCGTCGTCAGGTCGGGGTCGATGCCGTACAGCGCCTGCGCCCCGCCCAGCGCCACGCGAAAGCCGGTCATCACCTCGTCAAAGATCAGCAGCGCGCCGTGGCGGCGGGTCAGCTCGCGCAGGCCCTCCAAGAAACCTTCCACCGGGGGAATGACCCCCATGTTGCCCGCCACCGGCTCGACGATGACGGCCGCAATCTCGTCCGGGAAGCGCCTGAACAGCGCCTCGACGGCGGCCAGGTTGTTGAAGGGGGCGGTCAGCGTGTCGCGTGCCGTGCCGGCGGGCACCCCCGGGCTGTCAGGCAGGCCAAGGGTGGCGACGCCGGAGCCGGCCTGCACCAGCAGCATGTCGCCGTGGCCGTGATAATTGCCCTCGAACTTGACGATCTTGGCCCGGCAGGTGTGGGCGCGCGCCAGCCGGAGCGCGCTCATCGTCGCCTCGGTGCCCGAGTTGACGAAACGCACCATCTCGACACTCGGCACCATCTCGACCACCAGCTCGGCCAGCTCGGTCTCGAGCTCTGTCGGCGCCCCGTAGCTCGTGCCGCGCGCCGCGGCCGCGGCGATGGCCTGCACCACGTCCTCGTGCGCGTGCCCCAGGATCAATGGCCCCCACGACAGCACGTAATCGACGTAGCGGTTGCCGTCCACGTCCCACAGGTAGGCGCCTTGGCCGCGCGCGATAAAGGGCGGCTCGCCACCCACGGCGCGAAACGCGCGCACCGGGCTGTTCACGCCGCCGGGGATCACCTTTTTCGCCTGTTCGAGCAGTTGTCTCGACCTGTTGTGCTTCATCTCTCCTCCTCAAAGTAGCGGACGCGCTCTTTTTTGAACTCGCGCGTGCTGTACAGCACCTCGTACTCGTGGACGCCGATTTCTCGCGCCAGCGTGGCCACGAGCGAATCGACCTCGTCGCGGCTGCGGCCGTGGATCATGGTAAAGAGGGTGTAGGGCCAGCGCGGTGGGTGCGCCGGGCGGTGGTAGCAGTGGCTCACCGCCGGCAGCGTCGCGGCGTGGCGCCCCGCCTCTTCAATCCGCTCCTCGGGCACGGCCCAGCAGACCATCCCATTGGCCGCATAGCCAACGTGCCTGTGGCGCACGACGGCCGCGTAGCGGCGCATGATGCCGGCCGCTTCCAGCGCGCGTGCCCTGTCGAGCAGCCTCTCCTCGTCCAGGCCCGCTGCCTCGGCCAGTGCCGCAAAGGGCCGGGGCACCAGGGGCAGGTCGGTTTGCAGCGCGCGCACGTAGGGGATGTCGGCCGGGTCGAGGACCCGCATCTCGCCCCGACCACTTGCCGGTGGCGCTGCCTGGCTGCCTGCCGCCCGCTCGCCGTCTCCGTCTGCGACCTGGAAATGGGTGCGGATCTTGAACACGCGCAGCGCCGGCAGGTTGAGCCAGTCGCCGATGCCTGCCGCCGCCGCCAGGTGCGCCAGATCACTCGCCAGGTCGCCGCCCGGCGGAACCGCGAGCGTGAACCAGAGGTTATAGTGGTGCGGCCGGGCATAGTTGTGGCTCACGCCCGGGTGCGCGCTGACGAGCGCAGCCACCTGTTCGAGCCGCTCGCCGGGCACGTGAAACGCCGCCAGCGTGCTCTGGTAGCCGAGCCGGCGGGTGTCGAAAATCGCTCCGATCTGGCGGATCACGTCTGCTTCCTCTAGCCGGCGCACGCGGGCCAGCACCTCGTCCTCGCCCATCCCCACTTCCTGGCCGATCGCCAGGAACGGCTGCGCCACCAGCGGCACGCCGGCCTGGAGCCGCTCGATCAGCGCCGCGTCGCGTGCGTCCATCTGTGCCCGTGTCATGATCCCACCTTACCCAACCACGCAGCCCAGCACCTGGAGGCCCGAGCTTGCTCGGGGAGGCTTGCGCGGCTGTAGCATCCCCTGAGCAAGCTCAGGCCTCCGCCCACGCACAAACTGGAGGCCCGAGCTCGCTCGGGGAGGCTTGCACGGCTGTAGCATCCCCTGAGCAAGCTCAGGCCTCCGCCCACGCAAAAACTGGGGGCCCGAGCTTGCTCGGGGGGGCTTGCACGCCTGTAGCGCCCCCTGAGCAAGCTCAGGCCTCCGCCCACGCACAAACTGGAGGCCCGAGCTCGCTCGGGGAGGCTTG
>DATHUZ010000426.1:0-3161 GCA_035461725.1 Anaerolineae bacterium | reverse complement strand
TCGCCAGGAAGGCAAGCGGCGTCTCTGCCTCCAGGCCCCGGCTGCTTCCATCGGGGACGATCACGATCGCGCCCGCCTCTACCGGAAATCGCTCCTCGTCGACGATCATCCAGCCCCTTCCCTCGAGGATATAGTACACGCCCTCCCCTTCCGGGTGGGAGGCAATTCTGGCGCCCGCTCCCAGCCCGCTGACCAGGACCTTCGTCCTGCCATTGTCGGACAGGACCTGCAGCTGCGGTCCCTTTTCACCATACACGACGTTCTCTCTCCAGTTCGGAAAAAACAACTTTTCACTCATCGATTTCTCCTTTCGCCAGTTCGGATGCCACTGCCAAGCCTACGATTTCAAACGGCCGCTGGATCGCCTGCCTTGGGCACACCATCTCGCACAGCCCCGAATAGTCACACTTTTCGGCATAGGCGACCACCACCTTGTCACCCTGCCGTTCGAGCGCGCCACACGGGCACACCCGCAGACATAAACCGCAGCCATCGCACCGCTCCGGGTCGATCCAGGGCACAGGCCATTCGTTCCGTCCGCCGTCTCTGCCCATCATCCTCACCTCTCTGCACAAGAAAACCACCCAGGTGTGTGCAGCATACCACCTGGGCGGCAGTTTGTCCTTGACTTTTGTCGGATTCGCAGGCGGGCAGATCGAGCTCTAGAGGTCTGGCAGCCCATCGACCTTCAGAGCTCGAGCATTGCCTTGGTTTCCAGTCCCTCCTGGTCGACCACCTGGATCTGGTGGCGCTCCACGTGAATCAGGCCCTCGTCGGATAGCTTGCGCAGGGCACGGTTGAGTACGTCGGGCACGGTGCCCAGGCGGGCGGCCATCTCTGCCTGTGTCGCCCACGGACGGCGATGCAGCGTCGCCTCCTGTGCCTCCTCCAGCAGGAGCCGGGCCAGGCGCGCCTCGACGGTGCGCAGCGACAGGTCTTCGACGAGTGCCATCAAGTGCAGCACCCGCCGGGCCATGTTCTGAGTGATCACCCGTGCCAGGTGGCGATCCGCTTCGAGCAGCGCCAACAGCGCCTCGCGGCGGATGATCCACAGACCGCACGGCTCGAGGGCGATGACTGTCGCGTGGTTCGACGCGTCGGCCAGCACCCCGACCTCGTTAAACGCCTCGCCGGGACCGACAACGCGCACCACCTGCTCGCGCCCGGCAGAAGAGGTCTTGACAGACTTGAGCCACCCTTCCTGGACGACGTACAGCCCGGCGCACGGCTCCCCTTCCAGAAACACCATCTCGCCGGCCTGGTACGTGCGCCATATCGCTGCGCGCGCCACCGCCTCGAGCGTCGCCACATCCAGTTCCGCCAGGTACGGCACAGCGGCCAGCGCACGAACGGTCTCGGACGTCGCGTTCCTGTTAGCCATCACCATCCACCTCCCGGCCCGCATCGTCGAGCCTCACATCCGATTGTACCACACCTCGTTCCATTCGAAAAACACTGCTCCGCCCCCACCCTCTCTGAGGTGTGTTTCAGAATCGTAGGTCACCTCGACAACCGGCTCGTATTCGAGGCCAAGCTTGCGCAGCCAGCCGCTTGCTCGGGATGTGCCCACCGGGCGAAAGCCTCATAAATGCAGCTGCGACAGATTTGAAATGCACCCCCTCTCTGTCCTCCGTGCCTCCCCATTGCAATTTCCGACAAAAGTCGAGGACACCCACTCGCGGATCCGGTATATTGGAGGTAGGTGAAACAAGCGGATTCTCCCGCCAGGGTGCAAAGGACGCGAGGTTTCAGAACAACCATCGTTTCCGTGCGCTCTTTGGTGCCCTGGTGGAGAGAACGAAACTGAGGAGGTGTGCCGTGTCTACATTCAATCCATACCTGTTGATGTCGCTGTTCTATTTCTCGCTCGCCGTGGTCGCCACGGCCGGCTCGGCGCTGGTCAGTGCGGACCTGCTCGCCACGGCAGGGAGCTTGCGCTGGCTGCGCGTCCACTTTATCACGCTTGGGATGCTCACCCAGGCAGCAATGGGCGTGCTGCCCGGACTCGTGGCCGACAGGGCAGGTCAGCCGCGGCCGCGGACCCGCTGGGACGTCTGGCTGCTGCTCAACGCCGGCCTGCTGGCGCTCCTCGTGGGCATTCCCCTCGTCGACGCACCGATGATGATCGCCGGCGGCACACTCGTCATGGTCGCGCTCGCACTGCTCGCCTGGCAGTTGAGAGGGTTGAGGGCACCTGCGAGTACCAGCACGTCGCGGCCCGCGCGGAGCAGTGGCGGATCATGGTTCTACCGTGCCGCACTCGCCTACTTGTTGCTGGGGGCTTTTATCGGCACGGGCTTGTGGCTTGGCTGGAGTACCTGGCTTCACCTGCCGGCACCGAAGGAGGTGCACGTCCACAGTAACCTGTGGGGCTTTGGCTCGCTGCTATTGGCGGGACTTTTGCTAGAGCTCGTGCCGGCGGATGTTCTCGAACAGCCGGGCTGGCGGCGCTCCGTCCGCGCCATCTTCTGGCTGATGGTCGTCGGCGCCCTGGGCCTCACCGTCGGTCCATGGGTAGAGAGCCGCGTGCTCCAGTCAGTGGGCCTCGTAGCACACACCGCCGGCACGCTCTGGCTGATCATCCGGTGGGCCAGGGTGATGCACGCACGTGCCTGCTCGCTGCCGGGTGCCCTACATGCGGCGAGCGCCTACGTGTGGCAGATGGTGACCGTGGCGATGGCGCCCCTGGTCGTCTTTATGCCCGATGGTGTGATTGGCCGGCAGGTCGCCGAGCAGGGCGGGCCGATCTTGATCTATGGCTGGCTGTTGCAGTTCAGCTACGGCCTGCTCCCGTACCTCTTCCGCCGCTTCTTGCTGCCTCACCAGCCGGCCAGGCTGGGCGGCAGCTGGCTGAGCCTGGTGGCCGGGCACGCGGGAACCTTGCTCTACATGGGGGGGTTGGTGGTCGCCGCTCTGAGGCCCGGGCTGCACGCAGCCGGCTACGCCCTGTGGGCCATCTCTGCCGTACCGATCGTGATCGACCTCTGGCGCGTGCTGCAGGCCGCTCTCGAAGGGCGCCCGGAAGCCGTGCCCGAGCCCGACAGCGCCGGTGCACCACGCCTTGAAGGCGTGCCGGGCCACGCGGCCAAGTCAACGCCCGGCTCCTGATCCCTGTTTTTACGGGATCCTGCACGGGGTTATGAACGCGGCACTATTGCCGG
>DATHUZ010000425.1:0-10574 GCA_035461725.1 Anaerolineae bacterium | reverse complement strand
CTTTTTCCCATCACGCGCCGCGCGAATGCCGGCGTCGAGTGCTTGCGCCGCTAGTTCGGGGCTCGACTCTGCTTGCTGCGATAGGTTGTCTTTTTGGTTCAACGCGGGCGTCATGCTCGTTCCCTCTCTGGCTCGTCCGGTCACAGGCGCTGTTGAGCCTGGGTCACGACCAGGTTGATCACCGCTTTGAGCGTCTCGAACACGCCGTTGCCGTCGGTCGCCACCGACTCGAACCAGGGCGTGCCGTTGCGCGCAAAGAGGCGTTTCATAACCGGTACGGGAGCCAGGCTCGACAGGTCGCGCTTGTTGAACTGCACGACACACGGCGTCTGCTTGGGGCTCATCCCCAGCTCCACCAGGTGCTGGTTCAGCATCTGAAACGCCTGGATATCATCGGCCAGGCGTGCCATCTGCGAATCGGCGACGAACACGACTCCATCGGCTCCCTTGAGCACCAGTTTCCGCGTCGTCTCGTAGAGCACCTGGCCTGGCACTGTGTAAAGATTGAACTTGGGCCGGAGGCCCCGGATCTGGCCCAGCTCGATCTGTAAAAAGTCAAAAAAGATGGTCCGGTCCTCACGTGTTTTCAGCGACACCAGGTCACCGCGCAGGCTTGGATTCGAATGATCGTGAATGTACTGCAAGTTGGTGGTCTTGCCGCTCAATGCCGGACCGTAATACACGATCTTCAGGTTGAGCTCACGCAGCTTCCAGTTAATAAACATCCTGGCCTCCGCCGTCGTCAGCCCTCCGCTGCTCACGATCGCTATCGAGCCACGTCGGGTCCAGCAAGCCCATTTCGAGCGCCTGGCGCAGGCTAAGCGTCTCGCCATCACCCGCCTCGTCCACACCGCGCTCAAATGTCGGGCGCCTGGTGTGCGGCTCCTCCCCTGCCTGCGGCCGCGAAGGGGCAACAGGCGGTTGTGGCCGTGTGGCAGGTTTCGGGGCCACAGCCCGCGTTCGGGTGCTATTCTGGGTGTCGAGGAGCTGGTCAAAGCTGTCGCTCAGGAGTGCTCCAAAGTCGGCGTCGAGGATCTCACTTGTGCTCACCCTGCTGGCACCGGCCACGAGGTCACGTAGAACGTCGAGCGCACGTCGCGCATAGAGCCACACGATGCCGACGCGGCTGCGCTGCTGGCCGCGATGAAAGACCAGCACTATGAACAGATCCTCGTTCACGTTGGAAGAGTAGACGTCGTAGCGCTCCCCTTCGTGATAGTTGAGCGTCAGCACCTCCCGCTCGCCCAGGTAGCGGGCCATCTCGGCCGACGTGGCAAAGCTGCCACCGATCAACGACACGAGGGCGGTGAGGTCTAACCCTTGCGTCTCGCCGACGTGCGCCACCATCTGCCCGGCGACGTCGGCGAGAAGGATGCACTGTGCACCCACTTCAAAGCGCAGGTTAGCCAGGCACTGGGCGATCCGTTCGAACTCGTCATCCGAGAGCATTAGCACCTGGCGGCCAGATACCTCTGTCTCTTCCAGTGCGTTGGACACCGTATCGGTCAGCTCGTCAATGGAGAACGGCTTGTTGATGTAACGACAGGCCCCCAAGCGGTAGGCAGTCGACTCTACACTCGCGTTGCCATAGGCGGTCATCAGGATCAGCCGGGTGTAGGGGTGTCGCCGGCGTACCTCTTCCATGAGCTGCAAGCCGTCCATGCCGGGCATCCGCAGGTCGGTGATCACCAGGTCGTACGCCTGACGGCTCATGTGTCGCAGGGCTTCCTGGCCCGAGCTCGCCAGCTCGACTTGGTAGCCGCGCCGCACCTCTTCCAGGCTGGCCCGCAAAAAGAACCCGACACTCTCCTCGTCATCCACCACCAGGATCCGCCTGGCAGAACTCGCTTGCCTCGCCATCGTGCCATCCTTTCTGGATAGCCTCATTGTAGCACGGAATCGACGGCAAGTGGGTGGCGGAATCCTTCCGGTTTTGTTCCACTTCTGGAATGAGCAGCAAACAGCAACAGCAACTAGTGCGCGCCCTGCCGCTTGCTCCTGGTGACTCGTTACTTCGGGGACCCCTGCGGGTGTTGCTGCCTACTGCTTGCTGCTTTGAAAGGTGTATCCACGGCCACGCACCGTCAACACCATCTGCGGATCTTTGGAATCGACCTCGATCTTTTCCCGCAGGCGATGGACATGCGTACGCAGCACGACACGAGCGTCGCGCTCGTCGAGATCGTGGCCCTGGACCTCACGCACCAACTCGCGGCACGAGACCACGCGGCGCCGGTTGCGCACCAGGTAGACGAGCAGGTCGTACTCTGTCGGCGTCAGGCTGGCCGGCTCGCCACGCACCACGACGATCTGTTTCAAAGTGTCGATCGCAAGGTCGGGCTCTTGCAAAAAACGCTCAGGGGCCGGCAGGGGCCTCGGATCCGCCCCCTCACTCCTGAGCTGCACCAGGGCGCGCTCCAGCAGCGCGACAGGACCTTCTTGCGACAGGCGCCGCCTGCGCCGATCGGCCAGCGCACGCTCGATGACCTGCACGATCTCTTGCACCGGGGTGGGCTTGAGCAGATAGTCGAATGCCCCGTTGCGGATGGCAAGAATGGCCGAATCGAGCGTGCCGTACGCGGTCAGGATGACAAACGCCGTATCAGGTGCCAACGGCCGGGCAGCACGCAGCACCTCAGTGCCGCTGATGCCTGGCATATGCAGATCGAGAAGCACCAGGTCGAACACCTGGCTGCCCATCAGCTCGAGCGCCTGCTGCCCGTTGGCGGCCGTCGAGACACGATAGCCGAGATGGTCGAGGAATGCCTTGAGTGTCACCCGCATCGACTTTTCGTCGTCGACGACGAGGATGGTATCCTGCACGTCTGTGCCCGCGCCGCCCTCCCCTGCCTGCATCCGTCGGATCTCCTCTCGCTGGTGGTGGCCCTCGCGCTTATGCGATCGCCGGCAAGTGGACGGTGACTGTCGTGCCGACACCCACCTCACTCTCGATGACGATCTGGCCCCCGTGCTGCCGTACTATGTTATGGCTCACCGCCAGGCCGAGACCACTACCCCACTCTTTGGTCGTATAGAATGGCTCGAACACCTGATCGAGGTCGCCTGCGGGGATACCTACTCCCGTATCGACAAAAGAGATGCACACCAAGCCGCTCCTCTCGCACCAGGTGACCACGTCGAGCTTGCCACCCTGGCGCATCGCTTCTGCGGCGTTGATGACCAGGCTGAGAAAAACCTGCTTGAGCGCATCAGGCGCCCCCCAGATCGACGGTAGATCGTGCCCCAGCCTTTGATCGAGCACGATGTACCGGTGCTGCAAGTACTTGTTCACCAACACCAGCACAACGCCGACCACATCGTTGATCTGGACCTCTTCCATCTCGAGTTTTGGCCGCCGTGAAAAGTCGAGGATTCGGCCCACCATCTCGATCAAGCGTTCCACCTCGTGCGCCACAACCTGGAGATAATCGCGCTGCTCGTCTGGACCAACGGGAAAAGTAAGCAGGAGTTGCAGCCCGTTGTGGATGGCCTGCAAGGGGTCGTTGATCTCGTGTGCGAGCGACGCAGCCAGCCGCCCGGTCGCCGAGAGTTTGGCAGCCTGGATCAACTGCGCCTGAAGGTGCTTGACCTCGGTCAGGTCGGTGTACACAGAGAGGTCGCCGGCAAAGCGCTCTCCCTCATACAGCGGCCGGCCCGCAACCACCACGGGCAACCGCGTTCCATCCGGTCGCACGATCTCGAGCTCGTACCGATCGCTCTTGCCTGTGCGGCGCCGCGCCATGGCCTGCTCAGCCGTGTCGCGCACTGCAAGGGGCAGCACATCGATCAACGTTCGCCCCACTACCTCGTCAGACGCAAAGCCGAGCATGGCGGCTGCACTTGGATTGATAAAGGTGATGCGCCCGTCGGCATCCTGCAGCGACATCCCTTCCGTCATGTTGTGCACCAGGTGCTCGTGAAAACCCTTCAGGTCTGCCAGTTGGGCAAAGAGACGGGCGTTTTCGATGGCAAGGGCCGCCTGATCAGAGAGAGTAGCGAGCAGGCGCCTGGCGGCGGCGTCGAATGCGTCGGGCTTGGGGCTGCGTGCTTGAAGCACGCCAACAATCCGGCCTCCCACCTGGAGTGGCAGGCACAGCTCGCTGCGGTACCCCAGGCCCACGTCGATGAAACGGGGATCGGCAGCCGTCTCGGGCACATAAATCATCTCAGCGCCGCGCGCAACAGCGGCGACGATGCCTCGCTCCCCATCCAATGGCAGCGGCGCCGGGCTCACCTCTGCCATCTCGGCGCTCGCCACCTGGCACACCACCTGTCGCTGCCCCACGTCGACGGTCCACACCGCACACGCGCTGAACGGCACAGCGCGTTCTGCTGCCTCGACGACCAGCTTCACAATCTGCGTCTCGTCGCGCGCCAGCACAAGCGTCTGGCCCAGCGCACGCACCGCTTCCAGGCTCTCCTCCAGTTGCACCTGCTCGCTCATGTCATGCACCCGTTGGCCGGCCATGCAGGCACAGGAAAAGTGTTGTCGCGCTTCGATCCGCCCAATCGGACAAGCTTTCTTTCCCTTCATTCAAACTGATGACGCATAGAATCAGAGCAGATGAACTGCCAGCCGCCAGTCTGCGCAATTATAGCACAGTTCACAGAGGGTAGCAAACAGGCCTGGACGGACAGAGTCGGGCCGGTGTGTTTCAGGATCGTAGGTCACCTCGACAACCGGCTCGCATCGGAGGTCCGAGCTTGCTCGGGGAGACTCCCGCCCGGTGGAGACACCCCGAGCAAGCTCGGGCCGCCATAGACAGCGCCGACAGATTTGAAATGCACCCAGTCGGGCATCGGCACCGGAGCTGGGGGGAAGGGACACACATCAACTACGAACCGGTAGGCCAGGAAGGGCACCCTGCCTTGGGCACAGATAACCTGCCGGCTCTTCTTTGGCACGGCGCTCCATTGGTGGTATAATGCTCGGTGAAGAAAAGGGTGGCAGCAACACGCAGATCGGCGCCCCAGTACAGCGCGGGGCGCCGGCCAGGCCAGATCCGGGTCCATCCAGCGGGAGCAAAGGAGCGCCATGTCAAACCTACACGAACAGATCGACGCCCTCGAAGCAGCCATCGGGCGGCTGCGCAAGGGTGATTTTCAGGTCTTTAACCAGCTCCCCTTCATGCTCGACGAGCTGCGCCAGGGCGCAGCCGGCCTCGAACGACGGCAAAAAGAACTGACCTCGTTGTACGAAGTCGGCCAGGAGATCGTCTCGATCCTGCAGCTCGACGAGCTGCTCGAATCGATCCTCGACCGCGCCATCGTCCTCGTCGGGGCAGAGCGAGGATTTCTCGTCCTGTGCGAGAACGACCGCGAGCAGTTTCACGTCGCCGTCGCGCGCCAGTTCGCCCGCGGCGAAGTGGACGACGCCCAGATCGAGATCAGCCACGGCGTCATCCGGCGCGTGCTGGCGAATGTCGAGCCCGTCGCCACCACCAACGCCCAGGAAGATCCGCGCTTTCAAACGAGCCACAGCATCATCACCTACCAGATCCGCTCAGTGCTCGCCGCGCCGCTCGCGGCCAAAGAAGAGCTGATCGGCGCCATTTACGTCGACACCCGGCTCAGCTCGCGCCTCTTTGGCGAGAGCGACCTGGCACTCCTCTCAGCGCTCGCCAACCAGGCGGCGGTGGCGATCCAGCTCGCGCGCCTCTACGAAAACCTGCAGGCACGCAACGACGAGCTGCGTTCCGCCCTGCTCGAGCTGCAAGAGACGCAGGATGAGCTGATCCGCGCCGAGCGCCTCTCTGTCGTCGGACGCATGGCGGCGGGCATCATCCACGACCTGAAGAACCCGATGACCACGATCAAGGGCTACGCCGCCGTGCTCGGCCGCCAAGATCTCGACGCCGAGGCGCGCCAGCGCTTTTCGCGCATCATCACTCGCTCTGTCGACAACTTTGTCGAGATGACCCAGGAGCTGCTCGACTATGCGCGCGGCGGCGGGCCGCTCCAGCCGACTCCTGTCGAGGTGCTCGGATTCGTGCGCGACCTCTGCGCCTTCCTGGAGCGCGACTTTGAGGAGAAGGGGCTCACCATCTGCCGCGAGCTAGAGTACACCGGCATGCTCGTGATGGACGAGACCAAGATGAGGCGCGCCCTCTACAACATTGCCAGCAACGCGCGCGACGCCATGACCGACGGCGGGGTGCTGACCATCCGCACCTGCCTGGTAGGTGGCTCCATCCAGTTTTGCCTGATCGACACCGGCCCCGGCATCCCCGGCGAGATCCACGACACAATGTTCGAGCCGTTCGTCACCTTTGGCAAGCCGACGGGCACCGGCCTGGGGCTGGCCATCGCCAAAAAGGCGGTCGAGGACCACGGCGGCGCCATCGCCGTCGACAGCATCCCCGGCCACGGCGCCACCTTTACGATCTCGCTACCTCTCTCATAAACTCCCCTGAGCAAGCTCGGGCCTCCATAGGGACACAGGCAGCGGAGGCCCGAGCTTGCTCGGGGGCTTCGGGCGAACTAGGCCCGTGGCGCCAGGCCGTCGACGTAGCTTAGGATCTCGGGCAGCACGAACAGCCGCTCCTGAAAATACTCATTCACCAGGTCGCCCACCTTCCGGTACGACGCGGCCAGGATCGTCTGCCACTCGTCGCCCAGAGTGCGCCGGCCTGTCAGGTCGTCACGCAGCTTGAGCAGCGCATCCACGAGCTGCTCCTCCACCTCTCCCTCTGCCACGCGCACGACGGTGCGGATCAGGTGATCCACCTGGTCAATCAGTGTCTCGCGGTCCAGCGACGCGCCGCTCGTCACCGCCTCGTCCAGGGTGTCGATCAGCGCCGCCACCTGGTACAGGAGCGCGGCCGGCTCGTCGAACAGCTCGCGCACGAACGCCGCCTCCGACCAGCGGCCCGTCAGCCGAAAGATGTTGTACAGGCGCTTGGCAACTTTGCCCAGGTTCTTGGGGTCGCAGCACGAATACTTGTACACCTCGTGCTCGAGCGCGACGACGTACTCCTGCAGCGCGTTCGCCGACACCTGCTTGACGAGCTTGGTAAAAACCGGGATCGAGTCGGCGTCGAGGTACACCTCCTGAAAGTAGGGATCGAGGTACCCGTCCAGCGGCACGATCTTGCCATCAGGCGCCTCCCACGTCGCGTCGAGCATGTTGCTCGCGTGCACCACCCGCCCCAGCTCCGGCTCGACGATCACCCAGTCGAGCTTGCACCAGCCGGGATCGGTGCACCCGTAGGACCATTCGATCGTGCGCGCTTTGCCGTTCGGGTCGAACACCTCGAACTGTCCCGCTTCCACCTCGCTCGCATCCCACGAGATCGGCGCGCCGGCGGCGATCTCTTTGCCGCCGCGCACAACCGGCTCCTGCCACGTGCCAAACTTGGCCTCGACAAACTCGTATCCATCACCTCTCAGCGCCGACAGCACCTTGTCACGCAGGACGTCGCCCAGGATGCGGCACGCCTCCTCGCGCGTCCCGGCCTGGATGTTGACACGCTCAAAAAAGTCGGCGTCTCCTGGAAAGCGCTGCACCTTGGATTGGGCGGCGCTCCCCGACAGGCTGATCGCGGTCTGCACGCTTGGGCGATCCGGGATCTCGACGATCTCGGCCAGGCGCCGGTATCGCTCTAGCACCTCCGGATCAAAGTCGAGCAGCGTGATGCGGTGCCCATAGATACCCTGCTCCATATCCATCGTCAGCTCTGACGTCGAGGCGTGCGTGCCTGCCATCGCCGTCAGCCACTGCACCGCGTCGGCCTCGTCCACCTCGATACCCAATTTATCGGCCGCCGCGATACTGCGCTCCACCTCTTGCGCGGCATCCCACGCCTCACGTGCCGGCTGGGGGGAAAGCTGTTCGTCTGCCATTACCCGTTCCTTTCCAAGTAATCGTTATGTCCCATCAAAAGCAGCGGCGGCCTCACGCCGCCGGTTGCCGGACGCCGCCCGGCCTGCTGCACGAGAGACCCGTCTCAACGCACCATACTCATGACCAACCATACGATCGCCGCCACAGCCACCACGACGGCTACGCCTACCATCAGCGCCGTGTATACGCGCCGGTCACGCTCCCGCTGCTCCGCCTCGGCGCGGGCCACTACCTCCAGGCGTTGGCGCTCCGCCTCCATCATCGCCGCCATCCGCTGCTGCGACGCGCGCTCCTCACCTTCCTTCAGCGCCGCCACGCTGGCCCGACGCTCCGCGAGGCGATCCTGCGTCGTCTTTTGCCAGCGCTGGGCCATCCGCTCCACCACGTCGAGGTTGCGCCCGCACTGATCGCAAAACTCGGACAGCGCCCAATTGTCGGCGCCGCACACCGGGCAGTCTCGCACGATGCGTGCGCCACAGCGTATGCAGTGGCGCACTCCCTCATCGTGGTAGTAACCACACTTGGGGCAAATGCGCACCGCCTCGCCAAAGACGCTGCCGCAAAAGTCACAGACGAGCTGGCCGTCTTTTCTCTTCACCATCTCGGCAGCTCCGCAATTCGCGCATTCGAACTCTGTAAGCTGCATCTAGCCTCCCTGGCTCAGCCCTACGGCACCCAGACAACGTCGCTGTCGTCGCTGCGATTGTGCGTCAGGCGCAGGAGATGCTCGCCATCCGCGCGCACGAGGTACAGCTCCCGTGCGTTCACACCTGCCCCGAACCCACCATAGCCCACCAACGCGAGCCAGAACCCGTCGGGTGACCAGGCCGGCGACTCGGCACCGCCGGCCAGATCGGTCACTCGCTCGACCCGCGAGCCGTCCGCCCGCATCGTGTACACCTGGTGGCTTCCCTCGCGGTTCGACACGAATGCCAGCCGGCTGCCGTCGGGCGACCACGCTGGCGCCCAGTCGACGGCCGGGTGATCGGTCACGCGCCGCGGGTCACCGCCCACCGCTGGCACAACCCAGATATCCGAGTTCCCGTCGCGCTCGGCCACGTACGCGATCCGAGTTCCGTCAGGCGACCACGCCGGCTGTCCTGCATAGGCCGTCTCCGCCGTGACAACCAGCGACCCGCCACCCCATGGGTAAACCGTCAGCACCTGGCTCGTCCCCTCTACCCCCGCGACGTACGCGAGCCTGCCTCCCGCCGGCGAGCACGCCGGGTCGATCCCGGCGACGATCGGCGCCGGCTCACCACCCGCCAGCGCCAGGTAGACGACGCTGCGGCCGTCACCCGAGTCCGATGCGTACACCAGCGTGCCATCCGTCTGAACACACGGCTGCCGCGCATCGCTCGGCCCTGCCGACAGCCGCACCAGGTCTCGCCCGTCCGATCCCATCCGGTACACGGCATACGCGCCGCCGCGGTTGCTGGCAAAGAAAAGGTTCCCCGTCGGGACCACCGTCACAGTGACCGCTTCCGTTACAGCCCACCGTCCCTCGGCGTGCCGCGCCTGTGCACCGACCAGGTAGACGCCTTCCACCTGCCCGATCCACGAAAACTCG
Organism: Anaerolineae bacterium; assembly: GCA_035461725.1. GTDB lineage: Bacteria > Chloroflexota > Anaerolineae > JAAYZQ01 > JAAYZQ01 > JAFGIA01. The sequence goes on along the minus strand of DATHUZ010000425.1, from coordinate 1,161 downwards.
ACCTGCCAGGGTGCCGTCTCGAGGTCAGGGTTCGCGCTGGCGGCGACAGCGACCCCGTCGATGAGAAGCTCCATCCGGGCATAATCCGGCCTCGTCGCCAGGGCCGTGATCGGGATCGGATCCCCCACGCGGTGAATCACCGGCTGCCTGGGAGAAAGCAGCTCGACGGCATTCCGCGAGATCGAGCTTGTTGGCTCGATGCCCGCCTGTTCGGCCTGCGTCTGGCGCCACGCCGCGGCCAACAACAAGTAGCCGCTGATGACAGCACTCAGCAGTAACAAGAGAACGACAACTTGCCACGCGGTTACGGCTCGCCTCATGCCTCATCTCCCGGCTTCCGGCTCCGGACCATGATAGCACAGGAGGGCGGAAAGTGACAAGTAGCAAGTCACAAGTGACGATGCGCAATTCTGCCTCGCCCCTTGTTACCTGCTACTTGTGAGTTGATGCGAGCTGCGTGTTACTCGCCGCTTCGATAACCTGTCACGCTGATCGCGTCGAGGTTCAGGTCGAGCTCCTTCTCGACGGTCGCCCACTTTTTCCAGGCACGGATAAAGAGGGTGACACGCGACGCAGGGGCTTCGAAGGTGGTCTCATAGTCGAGCATGGCGCCGGGATCGAGGCGCGGGTAGACCTCGTCCCAGGGGACCACTGTCCAGTTGTCGACGCTGGTCCAGTCAGTATCATACTCCGGCCTGAAGCCCCACTGGAGCCGGTAATCGTCGGCGGTCGCGTCGTCGTCCACGACGCGCAGCATCCCGTGCAGCGACAGGTGATAGGTCGCCCCCGGCGTCAACCCCTCGAGAAGCTGGTAGATGCCTGCGTAGCGGTCGGGCCGTGTCTCTGCCAGCCCGTACGTGCTGATCTCGATGAGCTGCGAGTGCTCACCGTCGTACACCACGGGCGCCCACGTCTCGTCGTAAAAGCCCGACTCGGCAGAGCCACCATTGATGAACCAGCCCCACCCGTTGCCGACCGCGCCGCGCGTGATCGGGAGAAAGCCTTCCTCAAAGCTGCCATTCGCGACAAACTCGGCGGCCTCGCCCACCATCACCGTCACCTCGTCCTCAGCCGTCGTGCCATCGACGGCCGAGGCGACGGCACGCAGCGTGTGCGACCCGGCCCCGGCAGGTGTCCAGCCAAAGTCACGGTCAAAGCTGA
>DATHUZ010000424.1:0-2383 GCA_035461725.1 Anaerolineae bacterium | reverse complement strand
AAGGTCGTCGAGGAGGGTTAGTGCGGCAGTCGTCGAGGCGGGGCTGGCGTTGTACGTGTCGTCAAGGATGGTCGAGCCGGCCGGGCCTGGCACGGCCGCCAGCCGCAATTGGACGCCCCCTGAAGTGCCTTGTTCGTGCAGGCCTTCGACGATCTCTGTCCAATCAAGCCCATCGACCAGGCCCACTGCTGCCGCAGCGAGCGCCGTATGCACGCTGTGCCGGCCCAGGAGTGGGACGCGGACGTGAAGTGTGTCTCCTGCGTAGTGGAGCTGGAAACGAATCCCTTCGAGTCCCTCGCTGGTGACAGCGGTGGCGCGCACGTCCGCATCGGCGGAGAGGCCATAGGTCACCACGCGCGCTCGTGTCGCGGCTGCCATCGCGCGCACCCGATCGTCGTCAGCGTTCAGGATGGCTACACCACCTTCGGCCGCCGGCGGCAGGGCCTGCGGGAGCTCTGTCTTGGCGAGCGCGATCCGCTCGATCGTTCCCAATCGTTCAAGGTGGCTGGGGCCGACGTTGGTGACGACACCCACCTGGGGCAACGCAATACGTGCGAGCGCGGTGATTTCGCCGACGTCGTACATGCCCATCTCCAGAACCACGCGCTCGTGGTCGCCTGCCAGGTGTAGGAGAGTGAGCGGCAACCCGATCTCGTTGTTATAGTTTCCCTCGCTTCTGAGGGTCGCGTACCGGCGGCCGAGCACGGATGCCGTTATCTCTTTCGTCATCGTCTTGCCGATGCTCCCCGTAATGCCCACTACCCGAACGTCGCGCCTGCGCCTCCAAAACGCTGCAACTTGCTGCAGTGCTGCCAGACTGTCAGGTACCACGATGCAGACCGGTGGGGAGAGATCGGCGGTGCCCCATCCACTGCCAGCCGCGACGTCGACGGTTGCACACCCCAGGGCGCGCAACCGAGGCACATCTGCCCGATCGGCAATCACCGCCACAGCGCCCTGCTCGACTGCGTGCGGGATGAACTCGTGCCCGTCGTGCCGCTCGCCGCGAAGGGCCACGAACAGGGAGCCAGGCACCGCTGCTCGTGAGTCGACCACCGCGCGCACAACCGGCACGGGTGGCACCTCGCCGAGCGCCGCGCCAGCCGTGGGTCCCAGCAGCGCCGTCACCAAGTCACGCAGTGTGAGCCGTTCAGTCACCTGCGCCCCCCTGTGGAGCGGCCCCTAACTCTGGGCCTGGGTGAGAAGAGTCGTGCGCCACCACCATCCGGATCTCGTCGGGCGGGACCTGCATATAAACCAGCAGTCTCTCGGCAATCGCCCGAAATGTCGGTGCTGCCGTCTGCGTGCCCCACGGAGACGCAGATGGCCTGTCAAGCTTGATCAAGATGATAAAACGTGGATCGTCGGCCGGCGCAAACCCGACGAACGCCGCGATTGTATCGGTCGGGTCGTAGCCATACGCCGTTGGAATCTGCGCCGTCCCTGTCTTGCCTGCCACCGTGTAACCGGGCACCTGTGCCTTGGGTGCTCCCTCTTCAATCACGCGCACCAGCATGTTGGTCAGTGTCTCGGCCGTGTCTCGCGAGATCGCGCGCCGCACCACCATCGGCTCGACCTGGACCTGATCGACAGAGCCATCCTCACCCACCGTGAGGAATTGCTGCACGATATAGGGCTTCATCAGCAGCCCGTCGTTCGCCACTGCCGCCACCGCCGTGATCATCTGGATCGGCGTCACGGCAATGCCCTGGCCAAAGGAGTTGGTGCCGAGGTCCGACGGGAACCAGTTCGAATCGCCGGGCAGCTTGACCATGCCCGGTCCCTCGCTTGCCAGGTCCACACCCGTGATCGTGCCAAAGCCGAACCGCCGCAGGTAGGTGTAGAAGGTGTCCTTGCCCATGGACGTGGTCGTAAACGCGGCGACGGTGTTCAGTGACTGGATCAACCCATCGGTCATGGTCACCAGGCCGTGCCCCTGCCGATCCCAGTTCTGGATCACGCGCCCGCCCACCTCCAGCGCGCCGTCGTCGTAGAAGGTCGTCCCGGGGCTGATCGTGCCGGAGTCGAGCCCGGCAGCCCACGTCACGATCTTGAAAATCGAGCCAGGCTCCCACATCTTGCTCACGACAGGATCCATCAAGAGGTCGATGTCAGCGTACTCGAACTCGTTCGGATCGTAGCGCGGAGCGCTGGCCATAGCCAGGATCGCCCCACGGCGCGGGTCCATGATCACCACGGTGCCTGCCTCGGCCCCATACTCGGCGAGTGCTCGATCCAGCTCTTCCTGTGCGATATACTGGATGTTCCGGTCGAGAGTGAGCACCACACTGCTGCCCGGGAGTGGTGCCACCTGCTCGCGTGGTGGCATAGGCAGCACCCCACCGGCAGGATTTTGCTCAACCGTCTGCTGCCCGGGCACGCC
>DATHUZ010000423.1:0-2546 GCA_035461725.1 Anaerolineae bacterium | reverse complement strand
AGTGCTGCTCCACGCCGGGAAAACAACTCCTGGCGCTCCCTCCACCTGTCTCTACATCGACGTACCGTGCAATGACTTCGAAAACCTGGTCACAGTCGAGTTCCTCGTCCTGGGTGGCATAAATGCGCCGGATCCAGTCGTGGAACAAAGTGAGTCGCATAGATGTTCACCTCCGGTAGCTCGCTCCACATAATAAGATGCGCTCAGTCCTCGATTTCTTACCTCCCTGCCAGCTACCTCTCGCCAAAAATCGCCAGCACGTCCGCCTGGCTGTACTGGTGCCGCTGCAGGCCCTTTTTCAGCTTTTTGCGCGCGTCGTGCAGCAGCTTGTACACGTTATTCGGGGTCGACTCTAGCTCACGCGCCACCACGACCACCGGCAGGCCCTGAAAGTGAACGCTGACCAGCGCCACGCGCTGCAGGTCGGTGAGCTCCTCGTCGATGATCTGGTGCAGCAGAACCAGGATCTCGTTCCTCGCCGCCACCGTCTCGGGATCCGGCGCCTTGTCGTCACTCACAAAAGTAAAGAGCGGCGCCTGGTACTCGCCGGTGAGCACCTCCATCGATACCGTGCGCCACCGTCGCAGGCGCAGCTCGGCGGCGGCGATATTGATCACAAAGCGGTAGGCCCACGTGGTGAACTTGCTGTCTCCCCGAAAGGTGTCGAGCGACTCGATGACCTGCAGGAGGGCCTCCTGCGTGAAATCTTCTGCAAGCTGCTCGAGATCCTGGCGATCGAGCTGCGGCAGGTCCTCGCGACGGCGGTTCAGGTACGTCACGCACGCCGCCAGCAGATACCGCCACAGGTCCGCCAGTGCCTCTCTATCTTCCGCCCGCAGCTCCTCCTGCCACTCGCGATTGCTACGCGCCCGTGTAGATTCTGCCACTCCTGAATAGCTACCTTCTAGACGACGCCTGTCCCAATCCCGCGCCAACCAGCGTCGCACCCAGCAACGGCTACCTTCAAGCTTGCCGGCAGTATACCTCAAGGACGGCGAATTGTCAACCGCGGTTCCGTACCCCCGGCCGCCAACACACGGTTTGTGAAGTGACGTTTCGACACGGCGATCACCACCAGGGTGAGGACGAGCGGCACGGCGACGAATGGCAGCAGGTGCACGCCTTGGAGCGGCACATTGGCCAGCATCTCCATCTCTGCCGGCGGAAGCCCCAGAGGCGACACGATCTCGGCCAGGCTCGCCGGCGCCAGCGTCACCGCAGACGAGACCACCATTGCCCCCATCAAGGCTAACGATGCCCACCACGCCCACTCCCTCTGCCGTATCACACCCCAGGTGATACCGCTCATGCTCCAGATCGAGAGCGACAGCACGCCAAACCCCGGCATACCAGACAGCCAGGTGCCGAACAGGGGCGTGAGCCCGTTGAAAAAGAGGGGCACGTGCAGCACGATGGCATAAAAGACAAACAAAATCGCCAACACGAGCACCGGCAGCGGCAGGCGCTCGATCGAGTGTGGCGCTGGCTCCCTTGCCTCGAACGCCTGTCTCACACCCTTGCTTCCGTAAAACCGGATCAACAGCCCCGGCACGATCAAGTAGGCCGCGATCAGTCCCACGACCACCAGCGCTGCGCCCACGTTCGACAGCTCTTTAAAAGAGAACATCAACAGCAACACGACGAGCAGGGGCAGTCCCACGATCAGCGCGCACCAGAGCAAGCCCACCATCAACACCCGTGCCCAGCGGCGCGGGCGCACGTGCGCGTACCCCAGTGGAAGGCACAACAGGGCAATGACATAGTAGCCGGCGATCTGCCAGGCGATAATGCCAAACAGGAGCGACCCGAACCCGAACCCCTCGTAGGCAAAGCGGCCACCCTCGCCAAACAGGTAGAAGCAATAGATCTCCAGCGGCCCCATAAACGCGGCGGCGCCTCCCACGAGCAGCAGTGCCGCCCCGATCAACCCCAGGATCAGAGAGCGGTCCCGATACGCCCGAACAAGCCTCTCCATCTTCCTTCGTCCGCCCTCACTCGTACCTCAGCGCGTCCAGCGGCACCAGTCGCGCCGCCCGCGCCGCCGGGTAGAGGCCCGCCAGCAGCCCCACCAACGTCGCAAAGAGCAGCGCCCCCGCCACCAGCCACCAGGTGACGACGAAAAAGGTGCCCTCCATCGGTACCGCCTGCCAGGCCAGGATCTCGAGCAGCAGCCAGTTCAACCCCCTACCCAGCAGCCAGCCCAGGATGGTGCCGATCACGCCGCCCATCAGCCCGATCAATGACGCCTCCACCACGAACAGCCACCGGATCTGACCCGGCGAGGCCCCCACCGCCTTCAGAATACCGATCTCCTTCGTCCGCTCGTACACCGACATGATCATCGTGTTGGCGATGCCGATGCTCGCCACCAGCAGTGCCAGCCCCCCCACCGAGCCGAGCATCGTCGTCAAGATCGTCATGCCCCGGTTCGCCAGGTCGACCATCGTCTTGATCGACTGCACCTCGTACCCCTCGGCGTCCAGCCAGTCGACGATGCGCACGGCATCGTTGAGCGATCGCGCCCGCACCAGCACCTCATCATAGCC
>DATHUZ010000422.1:0-2688 GCA_035461725.1 Anaerolineae bacterium | reverse complement strand
GCCACGTTGTACAAACCCCCGTCCTGTGGTATACTGGGCAGGCGCCACCACCCATCGCGTGTGGAGGCGCTCCACGACGCAGTGGCGGAGAAGAGTCGTTGCTGGCGCGCCACCTTTTTTGCGCGGGCGCAATCAACCGAGCTGCCGATCCATTCATCTCGGGAGGATACAAAGCATGGAAGAGAGACCCAGAGAGCGGAACGAGGAACCACCCAAGATGCCAACAGGCATCGAGGGCTTTGACACGATCACGCGCGGTGGGCTGCCACGCCACGGCACCACCCTGGTGGTCGGCGGGCCGGGCAGCGGTAAAACCGTCTTTGCCCTGCAGACGGTGGTCAACGGCGCGCGCGAATGGGGCGAGCCGGGCATTTTCGTGGCGTTCGAGGAGCGCTCGCGCCAGATCGTCGAGAATGCTGATTCGTTCGGCTGGAACCTGCAAGGCCTGGAGGAAGAGAAGCTCTTTTTCCTCGACGCCCGCCCCTTTCCCCACCTGACCGCCGGCGGGGATTTCGACCTGAGCGGTCTGCTGGCGAGCCTCGACGCCAAGGCGAAAGAGATGAACGCGCGGCGCATCGTGTTCGACTCGATCGACGTGCTGCTCACCCTGCTCGACAACCCCGTCGCCGAGCGCCGCGAGCTCTACCGGATCCACGATTGGCTGACGCGCTCGCCGCTGACCGGGATCATTACCACGCGGCTGTACGAGGGCGAAGGCCTGGCCGGTGCACGGCACGAGTTCCTGCAGTACATGGCCGACTGCGTAGTGCGGCTGCACCATCGAGTGAGCGAACTCGTCTCCCTGCGCGGCCTGCGGGTGGTCAAGTATCGTGGCTCGGCCTTCGACGAAAACGAGGTGCCGATGATCATCACCGAAGACGGGATCCAGGTGGCGGCCTTTGGCACGACCTCGGCCGACTATCGAGTCTCTACCCAGCGCATCTCGACAGGGATCGAGCGGCTGGACGAGATGCTGAACGGCGGCCTCTACCGGGCCACCACCACGCTGATCACCGGCGCACCCGGCACGGCCAAGTCGACGCTGGCCGGCTCCTTTGTCGAAGCGGCGGCAGAGCGCGGCGAGCGCTCGCTCTATGTAAGCTTTGACGAGCCGGCGGAGCAAGTGATGCGCAACCTCTCCTCGGTCAACATCCGCCTCAGGCCGCACGTCGAGTCGGGCCTGCTCAAGATCCCGTGGGCGCGTGCCGAGGCGCGCAGCGCCGAGGCGCACCTGCTGATCGTCAAAGAGATGCTGGACGAGCACCAGCCCACGTGCATCGTCGTCGATCCCCTGTCGGCCATGATCCGGGCGGGGGGTCAGCTCCCGGCGCTGGGCGTCGCCCAGCGGCTGCTCTACCTGGCGAAGGAGCGGGGCATCACGGTGGTGTGCACCACGCTGCTGGACGATAGCGAGCGCGGGCAAGAGTCGTCGGCGCTCCAGGTGTCGACCATCGCCGACAACTGGATCTATCTCTCCTATCACATCCAGGGCGGCGAGCGAAACCGGGCGCTGTCGATCATCAAGGCGCGCGGCATCCACCACTCGAACCAGGTGCGCGAGCTGATCTTGAGCGACAAGGGGGTGACCCTGGAGGACGTGTACAGCGCCGGTGGCGAGGTGCTCATGGGCACGCTGCGCTGGGAACGGGAGCGCGAACAAGAGCTCGAGCGCAAGACAGCTCAGCTCGCCGCAGAGCGGCAGCGTGCCGAGATGGAGCTGGCGGAAGCTGAGGTGCAGGTGCGCATGGCCGCCCTGCAGCGTGAGCTGGAAGCGCGGCGAGCCGAGATGGCGATGGCGGCCATGGTCCGGGCTGCGCAGGAAGCCGAATGGGTGGCGATGGAGGAGGCGCGGATCCGGCGCCGCTCGACTGCCGAAGCGAGCGCCGGTGAGGGGAAAAAAGACGCGGGCGACCAGCCGTCCTCGCCTGCGGGAGGTTCCAGTCGTGACACGACAAGAGAATGACTCGAACGGGGCCCCGGGCAGGATCAAGCTGCGGTTATACGTGGCCGGGCGCGCGCCGAACTCGGCCCGTGCCCTGACCAACCTCGAAACGATCTGCGAGGAGTATGGCAAGGACCGGTTCGAGATAGAGATCGTCGACGTGTTGGACGACCCGCTGCGCGCGCTCGAAGACAGGGTGCTGGTGACGCCGACACTCATCAAGATGGCGCCGCCCCCTACGATCCAGATCGCGGGCGACCTGAGTCGCCGCTACGACGTGCTGCACGCGCTGGGGCTCACGCCGTGGAACGAGGCGTGACGTATCATCTCAAAATGTAGGGCGGATTGGCAATCCGCCCTGCATCCCGATGGAAAGCACGACATCGTGAGCCAGAAGAACACGATCGCAAAAGAAACCGAGCTCGAAGAGCTGGTGCGCAGGCTGGCCGAGACCGAGGCGGCGCTCCAGGGGCTGTTGGGCAGCCACGTCGACGCGGTCCTGAACCCACTCGACGGTGCCCCCATCCTCCTGCGCCGCACGCAGGCCGAGCTGCTGAGGCAGCACGACGAGCTGGAACAAAAGGTTGAGGAGCGCACGGCAGCCTTGCAGCGTGCGAACAAAGAGCTGCGGGCGGCGAACGAAGAGCTGTTGGTACTCAACGAGGAGCTGGAAGCAGCGCGCATGACGATCGAGCAGGAGCGGGCGCGTTACCGGGCCCTCTTTGAGCTGGCTCCCAACGGGTACC
>DATHUZ010000421.1:0-3624 GCA_035461725.1 Anaerolineae bacterium | reverse complement strand
TGGCCGCCGGGGGGCGGTCGATCATGGCGTTCCACACGCTGCGCGCGTCGTCGCACGCCGGGTCGCCGGGAAGCAAGAGCGCACCACGCAGGCGCGCTGCCAGATCATCGAAAGCGCTGCTAGACATTGCTCCTCCTCTCGAGCCGACAAGCCGGTCCAGCGTCAGTCACACCTCGACGTGATAGAACTCGCGCCGGCCTGACTCGACCAGCGGGGTCATGCGGCTGAACCAGTCGTGAAACTCGGGGAGCGTGAATACATGAGCGAGGCGCAGCTCCCAATCGGCCAGACTCTCTACGTCGGTTTCGCTGACCACGGTGAAAAAATCGCCGCTGGCATCGGTAAAGATGCGGTCGATTTCATAGCCCGCGGACCATGTCGCGCGCGCCTCCTTCAAGAGAGCGACGAGCTCGCCGCCCTTGCCATACCTGGCGTGAAACACGTCGCGAACGATCATCATGGTAACCTCCTTGCCGCCTGGGGCGGCGGACGGACACGATATGCACAGGGGCGACAAAAGGGCCGCCGCGTGCGAGATCCTTCGCGTCCCTGGACCTCACACGCATCGTGGCGAGCCACGACACGATGAATATTATAGTGATCTCTATATTAATTGTCAAGACTTGTTTTGCGGCGGGAGGAAAGCGCGCTGAAGGTGCGCACTACGAACGGGCTTTCAGACAGGAGGGAGGTGGGGAGGGAACGGTATGGGAACGGAGGGGGTGATATAATGGACGTACACTAAATGAAGGAGGGGTTCAATGACATTGCGTAATCTGTTTGTTTTGAATGCGGTCGTGGCACTCGCCTTTGCCGCCGGGTTTCTGGTGATACCGGGGACGTTGTGGACGCTGTACGGCCTGACGCCGGATGCGGAAGTGAATCTGGTGGGCCAGTATTTTGCGGTAGAGTTGGTGGCGGTTGGGCTGGTGTCGTGGCTGGTCAGGAATGTGGTCGACGTGGCCGCGCTGCGGGGGATCACGCTGGGGCTGCTGATCTCGGACACGATCGGGCTGGTGCTGTCGCTGTATGCGATTTTCAGTGGCCTGTTCGGCGCTTTTGGGTGGTCGGCCGTGGTGGTGTACCTGTTCTTTGCGCTAGGGTATGGGTATTTTCGGTTTGTAAGGCTGGAAGGTGGGGCGACGGCGCAGGATCGGGCGGTGTCGGGCTGAGCCTGGTTACACAGAGATGCACAGAGTAGACGGGCGCACAGCGCCTTAGATTCACGGAGGGGAGAGAGGGAGGGGAGGTTGCTCCATGTGTCTCTGTTCTCTCTATGCAAGTTGGGGATTGTTTCGCTTCGGCAGAAGCGCCTTCGCCCCTAATGAACAGTCCCGGTGCGAGGTGGGGATCGCTTCGCTTCGCTCGCGATAACAGGTTCTTGAGTGGGGAGTGGCGCGTGCGCCATGATGAACTCGCAATGAAAGTAGTGGCGGGCTCTGCCGAGATGCTTTAGTGGAAAGACCAGTAGGCGAGCGCGCCGGCGGCGACAGGGATCGGGTCGGTGCCCTGCACGGCACGGGTGTCGACGAGCCAGATGCGCTCGGCCAGGCTCTCGTCGCGGTCGGCGTACACCAGGTAGCGGCCGTCGGGCGACCAGAAGCGATGGCTCTGGGCATACTGGCCAAAGCTGTGCAGGGCGAACTGCATGAGTGGCGAAGGGCGAAAGGCGGCAAAGCCACGATCCTCGCCGGTGGCGACGTCGATCACGCGCCACTGCGCCCACATGACGCCGGGCAGGTCGAGCAGGCTCAGGTAGGCGATGCGCCTGCCGTCCGGCGACCAGAAGAAGGCCAGGCAGCGAAAGGGGGCGGGCGTCAGGCGGTCGGTGTCGCCGGTGTCGAGGTCGAGCAGGTAGATGGGGGAGTAGAAAGCGTCGGCGGACTGCTCGCGGACGGCATATGCCACCGACGATCCGTCGGGCGACCAGGAGAAGGCGATCTCGGCACCGCGGACGGTGAGCAAGGGAGTGGAGCCCGAGTCTGAAAAAGAGACGAGCGCGTCGCCGCCGGCCTGGCGAACGACCCCGAGCCAGCGGTCACCATCAGGCGACCAGGCAGGGGCGGCAAAAGCGGGAGAGGGAGAGACCACGGAGCGAGCCTCCTCGCGGGCCAGGTCGTGGACCGCGAGCTGCTCGCCGGCGTGCCAGGCGATTTTCTCGCCATCGGGCGCCCACGACAAGTAGAAGGGACGCCCTGTGGCGACCAGGCGGCCGCCGGCACGTCCATTTTCCAGCTCGACCAGGTGCAGCCCCACGCCGTCCTCCTCGGCGATCAGGTACGCGAGCTGCCGGCACGCGGGGCGGCCCGGGCAGGAGGCCGGTGACCAGTAGGCATAGATGTAGAATTGGTCCTGGTTTTCGGCGACCAGGCGCGGAGCGCCGGCTGGCGAGTCGACGACGTACAGGCGGCCGCTGGCGCGAGAGCCGGTGCGCTCTACGGCGGCAAGGGCGAGATCGCCGGCAGGCGACCAGGCGATGCGGTGGTAGGAGAGGCCCTCACCCTCGGCAGGTGCCGTGGCGTCGTGCGTGACCTGGAACGAGGTCTGGAGGTCGGCCGTGGTGAGGTACACGTTGCCGTCGGCGCCGATGAAGGCGAGGCGGCCGGCGGGCACCGGGGCTGCGCCGGACAAGGGCAGCAGTGCTACAGTGAGCACAGGCGCCGCCAGCCAGAGGAGGAGGACGCCGAGCCAGGTGCTGGGCGCCGGCGGCCGGTGGCGCGGTAGCTGCCGGTGGCGCGATAGCTGCCGGGACTGCTCGTTGCGGGCGGTCACGGAGAGGCCTCCGGCCCGCCCGTGCCGTCGACCGGGTCACGTGGGCGGGGATCGGCCACGGATGGCAGGGTGAGGAAGCGGCGCACGAGGTCGAGTGCCTCGTCGTAGACGTCCTCCGTCATGTCGAGCCACCGGATGCGCGGGTCGTCGTCGCGGAACCAGTTTGCCTGCTGGCGCACAAAGCGCCGCGTCTGGCGTGCGATCTCGGCGACGACGTCGTCGAGCGAGATCTCGGCGGCGAGGTAGGGCTCGAACTGGCCGTAGCCGAGGCCGGACATGGAGGGCAGATCGAAGCTATAGCTGGCGGCGACGAGGGCGCGCACCTCTTCCTCCAGGCCTTCCTCGATCATGGCGTCGATGCGGCGATCGATGCGGTCATAGAGCACGTCGCGCGGACGCTCCAGGCCGAGGACGAGGATGCGGTAGGGGGGCGGCTGTTTGCCCTGCTGCTCGGAGATGGGCCGGCCGCTCACGAGGCACACCTCGAGGGCGCGCACGACGCGGCGGACGTTGCGCGCGTCGATGCGCCCGGCGGCGACAGGGTCGAGCGCCTGGAGCCGCGCGTGGAGGGCCTCGTGCCCCTCGTCCTCGGCGTAAGCGTACAGCTCCTCGCGTAGGTCTTCTTGCGGCGGCACGCGCGGGATCTGCCAGCCCTCGATCACGGCCATGACGTACTGGCCGGTGCCGCCGACGACGAATGGCACCTTGCCGCGGGCGAGCACATCGTCGACAAGGTCGTAGCCCATCTGCTGGAACTCGGCGGCGCCGAGTGTCTCGTCGGGGTCGAGAATGTCGAGCAGGTGGTGGGGGACACGCGCCTGCTCCTCAGGCGTCGCCTTGGCGGTGCCGATG
>DATHUZ010000420.1:0-3665 GCA_035461725.1 Anaerolineae bacterium | reverse complement strand
CTCCCCGCCCACAGCGTGCATGGTTAGGAACCCGGTGCCGCTCATCAAGCGCTATCCGAATCGCAAGCTGTACGATACCGAAGCCAGGCAGTACATCACGCTCGACATCGTCGCCGACCTGATCCGGCGCGGGCACGAGGTCACCGTCCTGGACCACGTCACCGGCCACGACCTGACAGCGGTCACCCTCACCCAGATCATCCTCGAAGAGGAGAAAAAACGGGATGGATTTCTGCCGGCCGCTCTGCTCGCCGGCCTCGTACGTGCGGGCGGCAAGACGGCAGAGGCGCTGCGCCGTGCACTCGCTGCCCCCCTCGACCTGGCACACCAGGTCGACGAGGAGATCGAGCGCCGCCTGCTGGCGCTCGCGTCCGGCGGCGACCTAACAGAGGAAGAAGCGTACCGGTTGCGCGCCCAGCTCTTGCCCTTGCCCTCCCACCAGCCGGCCTTGCCCGCTGAAGCCGAGATCGAGCAGGCCCTCCTCCGCCTCGACCTTCCCACCCATGCGGATCTGGAGGCATTGGAGCGCGAGCTGGAACGCCTGGAAGCCGCTCTCGCCAAAACAGCCCGCTCGTGAGAAGCGGCAGAAACGGCTACCTGGCGCTTTCCATTTCTTCCCTCATCGCAAAGAAGAATCGCACCAGCCGCACCACCTGCTGCACCTCAGTCATCGACAACTGCGGAAAGATCGGCAGCGATACCACTTCCGCCGTGATCTGCTCAGCCTGCGGGCACGAGCTGGTGCCGCAGTCAAAGGCGGGCTGGCGGTGAAGCGCCGTGGGATAGTGTACCCCACTGCCTACACCTGCGCCCGCCAAATAGTCGCGCAGCGCGTTGCGCAGTGGCGTGCGCACCACGAACAGGTTGTACACGTGATCCACTGCCGCGGGCACCACAGGTAACACCAGCTCTTCGAGCGTCTCGAACCCCGCATGGTAGCCGGCGGCCAGCGTCCGCCGCTCCTCATTCCACGATTCGAGGCGTGCCAGCTTGACGCGCAGCACCGCCGCCTGGATCTCGTCGAGCCGGCTGCTCACCCCCGGCACCAGATAGTCATATTCCTGCCCGCGCCCCCCGTTCCGCAGCAGCGCCACCCGCTCGGCGAGGCCGGCATCGCCCGTCGTCACCGCCCCTGCCTCGCCATATGCACCCAGGTTGCGCGTGGGATAAAAGCTGAACACCGCCGCATCGGCCAATCCCCCCACCCGCTGCCCGTCATAGCGCGCGCCGGCGACGTGCGCCGCACCTTCCAGTACGAACAACGCCCGGCTGCGGGCGATCCGGAGAATTTGCTGCATATCGGCCGGGCAGCCGTAGAGGTGTACAGGCACCACTGCCGCCGTTCGGGGCGTGATGGCTGTTTCAAAGGCAGCCGGGTCGAGCGTATAGCGGCGTGGGTCCACGTCTGCAAACACCGGTGTCGCGCCCGCGGCCACGATCCCCTGCGCGATCGAGGCCGGTGCCAGCGCCGGCACCACCGCCTCATCGCCCGGCCCGATGCCTGCCGCGCGCAGCGCCAGGTGCACCGCGTCACCGCCGCTGCCCACCGCTACCGCGTGTGGTACCCCACAAAATGCCGCCCACTCGGCCTCAAAGAGCCGTCCCTCGTCTCCCGAGACGAACCAACCACTCTGCAACACACGTGTCACCGCGCGCTCGATCTCCGCCCGGATCTCACCATACTCTCGCCTTAGATCGACCAGGGGAATGACTGACGGCATCGTTTCTCCTTCGCCCTTCAGGCCATAAAGAAGGGACAGGGCAGCCCACTCGGTCGTTGGCCTCCCTGTCCGTTCAATCTCACGACTACCTCCCGCAGCCTGCTCGCTCTTGCTACGGGATTATATCATCACTTCCACTCACCCGTCAAGGTGGGCCGCTATTCGTCATCCTCGTCGCGCGTGCCAACCACCACCCCGGCCAGGATGCCGGCAGCAAAGGCCAGCACGCCCGGCACCAGGCGCTTGAGCGTCGACAGGCTGGCCCGTGGGGGCGGTGGCGGCAGCGCCGGCGGCCCCTTGTCGGGCCGGATCGGGGGCGGCTCATCCTTCGCCTTCGCCGCCAGCTCCACCACCTCCCGGTGCGGAATCCCCTGCTGCGCGCGCGCCATCTCGCTCACGCGCACGGCATACTCGGCCGGCACGAGCCGCGAGCCATGCTTCCGGGCGTACACCTGGGTGAACTCGGCGCCGAAAAAGAGGATCTGCGCCGAATAGTAGATCCACAGCAGCAGGAGCACGAGTGCACCCGCCGCGCCATATGCGGATGCAGTCGAGCTCCTGCCCAGGTAGAGGCCGATCAGAAACTCGCCCAGCGTAAACAACAGCGCCGTCACCGCCGCCCCGACCCACACCTCGCTCCAGTCGATCTCGACGTCGGGCAAATACTTATAGATCAATGCGAACAGCAGCGTGATCACCCCAAACGACAGCAATAGGCTCAACACCTGTGCCACCGGCAGCATTCCGGGCAGCAGACCTTCCAGGTATTTGCCTGCCGCCGACAGCCCGGCACTGATTACCAGCGACACGAGCAGCAGAAACGCGACCACGAGCAACATGCCGAACGACAGCCCGCGTGCCTTGATCGTTTCCATGATGCCCCGGTCGGGTCCTGGGGTAACCTCCCAGATCGTGTTCAGCGCCTGCTGGAGCTGGACAAAAGCGCCGGTCGCGCTAAAGAGCAGCGCTCCCACGCCCAGCAGAGTCGCCAGGATGCCCGATCCTGTGTCGGCGAACGCACCTGCCGCCATTTCGGCCACCAGCTCGCCTGCCTCTTCTCCGATCAATCCGCTCGCCTGTTCTACGATCGCGTCCTCCACCCCCTGCCTGCCCAACACCAGGCCCACGGCCGCGACCACGATCAACAGGATCGGTGGCAGCGACAGGATCGTGTAATAGCTCAGGGCGGCCGCCAGCCGCGACGCCTTGTCTTCCTGCCACTCTTTGAACGTTTCCTTGAGCAGCTCGCCAAGCGCACGCAATTTCCTCACAACTACTCCTCCTCGTTCCGCGTGCGCACCACTACTCCGGTCAGGATGCCGGCTGCAAAGCCGAGTACCCCTGGCAGCAGCCGCTTGAGTCCTGCCAGCCCCGAGGTGGGTGGCGGCGGAAGCGCGAGCCGCCCCGTGTCCAGCGCTGTCGGCGGCCGCTCATCCTTCGCCGCGGTCACCGCGCCGGCTGCGTCGCGGTGCGGGATGCCCTGCTCCACACGTGCCTCCTCTGTCAACGGCACCGCGCCCTCTGCCGGCACGATGCGCGAGCCGAACTTGAGTGCGTACGTGTGCGTGAACTCGGCGCCGAAAAAGAGGATCTGCGCCGAGTAGTAAACCCACAACAACAACAGCACCAACGCGCCTGCCGCGCCATACGCCGACGCCGCCGCACTCTGGCCAAGATACAGCCCGATCAAGAACTCACCGATCAGGAACAGGGCCGCCGTCACCGCCGCGCCGACCCACACATCGCTCCACTCGATCTCGACGTCGGGCAAATATTTAAAGATCAGGGCAAACAGTAATGTGATTACCCCAAAAGATAACAACAGGCTCAAGATCTGTGCCACGGGTAGCAGGCCGGGCAGCAGGCTTTCGAGGTAATTGCCGGCAGCCGAGAGCGCCGCACTGGCCACCAGCGATACCAGGAGGAAAAAGGCGATCACGAGCA
>DATHUZ010000419.1:0-1889 GCA_035461725.1 Anaerolineae bacterium | reverse complement strand
TAGCCATAGCTTGCCTCGTCATTTCAACCGGATGCGGGGGTCGGCAAAGGCATAGAGGATGTCGACCACCAGGTTGGCTCCGATGAGCACGACCCCACCGAACAGCACAAAGCCGAGCACGGCCAGCGCGTCGAGGCTGCCGGCGGCCCGCGCCGCGGCCGAGCCCATGCCCGGGTAGTTAAAGATCACCTCGGTCACGACCACACCGTTCAACAGGTTCACCACCATGAGGCCGCCCAGGGTGAGCACGGGGATTAGAGCGTTGCGAAAGGCGTGGCGATAGATGACGTTCTTTTCGGCGAGGCCTTTCGAGCGCGCCGTGGTGATGTAATCCTGGCGCAGCGTCTCGAGCATCGACGAGCGGGTGACGCGCAGGATCTGCGCCCAGATGACGTAGGCGAGGGTGATGGTGGGCAGAATGAGGTGGCGCAGTGCGTCCCAGAAGACGTCGAAGCGTAGATTGAGCAGGGCGTCGACGGTGTTCATGGACGTGTAGCGGTGAAATTCGGGCGACCAGACGACCATCGTCATCTGGTCGGACAGGCGGCCGGGTGGAAACCAGCCGAGCTTGGCGTAGAAAAAGAGGAGGACGAGCAGACCAAAGACAAAGGTGGGAAATGACCAGCCGATGGTCACAAAGACGCGGATCACCTGGTCGATGAGCTGGTTGTGGTGCACGGCGGCGACGACACCTAAAAAGACGCCGCCGCCGATGATGGGCAGGACGGCCCAAAGCGTCAGCTCGAGCGTGGCGGGCAGGCGCTGGGCGATCAGCTCTGACACCGACTGGCGCCCGGTGCGCGAGTAGCCCAGGTCGCCGCGCAGCACGCCGCCCTCGATCTCGCCCGTCACCGCATCTCTCTGTCCCACCAGCCAGCGCCAGTACTGCACGTGGAAGGGCTGGTCAAGGCCATATTTGCGAATGATGCCGTCGATGGCGCCTTCGTTGTGCGGGATCGCCTGCACGTAGAGCGCCGAGCGCTCGACCGGCGAAAGCAGTTGCAGCATGGCAAAGATCAGGATGGTGACGCCGATCATGGTGATGGGCAACTGGATCAGCCGCCGGATCACATAGGCAGTCATAAAGCCCCCTTTGAATCGAAACAGCCTTCCGGCAGGGATGATGGTCCCTGCCGGAAGGACTGTCCTCTAGGCGATCAGAGCACTCCGATCTTAAAGACGGCAAGCCCGGATCGCTCTATTCATTGCCCGCCAGGTTCCAGGCATAGAAGTAATTGTTGGCGATGGGGTTGTAGTAATAGTCGTGCACCCAGCGCGCCTCATAGTGGCGCGAGCCGGCCTGCGACAGGTAGACCTGGGGCACGTGCTCGAAGGCGAGCGCGCCGAGCTCGTGATAGAGCGCCGCGCGGGCGTCGGCATCGGGCTCGATTACCGCCTGCTCTACCAGGGGCCGGAAGATCTCTTTGAACTCGTCGGAAAAGTTCGACCGGCCGGCAAAGGTGCCGATCAGGTAGGGCTGGGCCCAGTTGTGCGGATCGTGATAGTCCTCACTCCAGGCGCTGATGGCGATCGGCAACTGCGCGGCGCGGAAGGCGGCCAGGTAGGTGGGCCAGGGCAGGGTGACGATCTCGACCTGATACTTGGGGTCGACGGCGCGCAGGTTATTCTGCAGGATGGCGGCCGCCGTCTGGCGCTCCAGGTTGCCGGTATTGGTCGTCGCCTGCACACGGAAGCCGACCTCGGCCACCTGCCCGTCCCAGGCCAGGGCCAACTCCTCGGCGCACTTTTCCAGGTCGAACTGGAACATCTCCTGGTCTTCGTTGTAGCCGAGCATGTTGGTGATGATCATGATGCTGTTGCGGACACCCTCACCATTCTGGCCGTCGCTGATATAGATGTCGTAGTCAAAGCAGTAGGCAAAGGCACGG
>DATHUZ010000418.1:0-6458 GCA_035461725.1 Anaerolineae bacterium | reverse complement strand
CCAGGCATCGGGAGCGAGGAGCAGGTACTCTTTGACCTTACTATGGTTGGCGGGGTGGGGTGGGGGAGAGAGGCGGCGAACAGGTGCGCGGTGGCTCTTGGACCACGAAACACGCGAAAAGGGCGAAAGCCACGAAAGGTGCGTGCCCCGAGCGCGACTCTTTTTCGCGCTTTTCGCGCCCTTTCGTGTCCTTCGTGGTCCGCCCCCCCCTGATCGTTACCATCATTTCATGATTAACATTGTTAACATGGTTAGCACCTATGTGGTGAGCCAGGCTCTGCTGGATGAGCTGGATGAAGTCTGGAGACGACCACGGCTCATCCAGCGGATTAACCCTGACGATGCCGAGCGCCTGCTGGAGCAACTGCGTTTTCGTAGCGACATGGTGGAACTGGCTACGGTGCCCCCGCGCTGCCGTGACCCGAAGGATCATCCTGTCCTCGCTACAGCTATTGACGGCGAGGCTGACGTGATTGTGACCGGAGACTCCGATCTGCGAGCAGATGACGAACTACAAATTACCTATACCTATGAACAAGTAGAGGGTAGGACACGGTAGAGCGTGATCCGATTGGGATCCGATCAGGATCCGAAAGTCGGATCACGGGATCCGGTTCAGGCTGAACGCCAAGTGACAGTCGGATCACGATCTAGAGAAATCGGATCCCGATCGGGGAGCGGCCCGAGCGGCCGTTTGCACTTTACAAATCTATCTGAGAGGCGCCCGGCGCTGCCAGGCTTGCTCATAGGGGATGGACCACACCCCGGTTTTTCAGAAAATCGGGTATAATAGGGTCATGCACGCTCTTGAGCGGAGCCCGACTCTTGACGCTTGGCGAGGCGTTGGCGGACCCGCTGGAGGGCGTGCAAATTGATCAGGGCGTAGGTCAGCGTGTTGTGGTTCGCGATTGAGACTCCGTTACGCAGCTTGGGACGCTCGATGCCGTAATAGACTGCCTGGCTGTTGACGCGCTCGGTCGCCGTCCGCTGGCGATAGACATTCTTGTACTCCGCGCTGTCGCGATCGATCTCGTAGCGGATGCGTGCTCCGACACTCGTGGCCATGGTTGTCGTGCAGCCCTTCTTGGTCCAGTTCTTGTGATCAACGGGGCACGCTTCCGCCATTTGCTCAGGGTAGCGCAAGGGACAGCGGTAGCGTCCACGCTCGTGCACAACGAGTGTCGTATGGCACTCGTAAGTACTGCCAAGCGGCATAGGCAGACCGGCCGCACACAGTGGAAGACCATCTTCACTGAACGAGCGTTTGCCATGACCACCGTGCGCGACGAGGGGTACCGCCGCGAATCCACCTGCCTTGGCAAAGTACTCGTACACGTAGAACGAGTCAAACGCAGCGTCCAGGGCGCCGAAACGAGGTGCACGCCCGAGAGCATGCTCGACATCGGCCATCAGAGGATGAAAGTAGCTGGCGTCCGACTGGTCGAACGTCTGGGTGAGCTCGGCGAGGACGAATTCACCCCATCCGTCGACCTTGGTGGCGACCACGCCGGAACCGTAGCCCCAGTAGTACTCGCCGATGGCGAGGCGGCTGGCTGAGACGGGGTTGGTTTTTGGTGTCGGCTGGTCTTCGATGGACTGCTTGCCTTTGGTCTGGTTTCGCTTGCGCTTGCAGCCGAGACGGCAGTCAGGGTCGCCGGCAGGCTGCTGCGTTTTGTCGTAGCGCCCGCCTTGGAAGTAGGCTTTTGGGTTGTTCTCCTTGACCCAGGCGATCACATGTTTCGTGTCGAGTGAGATGCAATCGCCAAAGTTGGGCGCGACACCGACCAGTGTTGACTGGATCTCGTGCACTGTGTTGGCGAGGAGAAACTTCGGGGAGGCGCTGGGCAGAGTGCGAAGCAGGCGGCTGAGATGGCGATGGGTGGGCAGGCTGGCACGCACGTCAAAGCCCCAGGAAAACGCTGAGGAGCGAACCAGCGGGAACCCAAGCACCCACACGAGCGGGGGATGCTCGACAAGGTAATCCCAGAGATCGCTCGTGTAGGCCAGACGTTGGTCAATCTTGACCAGGTAGGCGCCGACGACTGGGGCGTACGACAGCGAGGGGCAGTCAGGGTGGAAGCGCCGGTCAGGGCGATCCGGGAACCGAGCCCAGTCGAGTGCTCCGAGCAGGCGCAGGTACTTCATCGCCACCTCGGATTCGCGCACGAAGAGGGGCAGGCGAGCTGCCGGCAGCTTCGCCAACTCGGATAGACAGGGCTGCCGAAGGGGCAGCGCTGGGGAACGACGGGGCAAGTACCTGCCAAGCAGGCCATTGAGCCGACCGGAGAGAGAAAACGTGGTCATTTGCGTCTCCTTTCTTGCCCGGAGTGTGGTCCACCGGCAATTGTAACCGGAAAAGAGGCGCAAAAGCAAGCGGAACACGTGAGGGATCGTGATCCGATTTGAGACAGTTCAGCGAATACCGAGATCCGACTTGGTTCCGATTTGGCGGAACCCGAGTGGTATCAGGATCCGACTTTTCGGATCACCGGGTGCATCGTGTTCCGACTGGGATCCGAAAAATCGGATCCCGAGGGAGGACGTGTCCTACCCTCTCTATAGACTACTACACGAACGTTGCACAGAGGGGGTGCCATGAGCTGGGTCCTGGTCGATTCCAGCGGACGCACCTGTCCGGTGCAGGGCAGCGCCGTCATCGGGCGGTCGTCGAGCGCCAACATCCAGATCGACGACGCACAGGCCTCGCGCCAGCACGCCGAGTTTCATGCCGGGGCTAACCGGCTGATGGTGCGTGACCTGAACAGCCGGAACGGGACGTACGTCAACGGCGCCCGCATCGCGGCGCCCTGCTCGCTGCGGCCGGGAGACCGCCTGACGGTTGGCAACACGACACTGACGGTGCAATGGGTCGAGGCACCGGGGGTGCCTGCGGCCGTGCCATCCCTGCCCCGGCCTGTCGCAGCGCCCTCACCTCCCGCCCTGTACTGCCCCGCGTGCGGCCAGCCAATGCCTGCGGGAAGCATCTACTGCCAACAGTGTGGCAGCCGCATGGGTGCGGCGCCCGCCGCCGCGCCGGCAGCCAGGCGGGCGGCCGGGTGGGAGTATAAGGAGTTCGTGTACACGTTTCCACCAAAATCGGGATGGGCTGTCGTGGAGCGCGGCGGCTACTCGGAGGCTGGCGCCAAGCTCGAGTTCTGGCAGATGATGCAGCAAGAGATCTGGAATGAGCTGCAGGAGTGGCTCGACGAAGGCTGGGAGCCGGTTGGCGAGGTGGGACCGGCCGGGATCACGGTCCGCTACTACAGGAAATTCCACTATACCGCCGTCGGCTGGGTGTTCATCATCGTTTTCGCGGTGTGGACGTTTGGCTTGTTACTGCTCTTCCTGACGAGGACGCAGTTCGCCGAGCCG
Source organism: Anaerolineae bacterium (assembly GCA_035461725.1). GTDB lineage: Bacteria > Chloroflexota > Anaerolineae > JAAYZQ01 > JAAYZQ01 > JAFGIA01. Next base: position 3,086 of record DATHUZ010000418.1, on the reverse strand, counting down.
GTCGAGTTTCGTGTCAGGATGCGTCGCGCCAGGGAATAGGTGAACGGGGCCTGGCCCTCTCTCGCCTGTAACATTTCGGTGCACCAAATCGAAGATCCCATAGGCGCCGGGGACGGCGTAGAGTGTGAGAAGGACGTGACGGAAGAGGCGACGCGCGCGTTATTGCACGAGTTCTTTGCGGCCGAGTCGGAGGTGCTGCTCGGCACGCTGCGCCTGTACGTCGTCCGGGCGGGCCTGGCGGCCGGGCAGGGGGTCGAGGCCGCCGCGGCCGAGCTGCTGGGTGAGGTGAGCGTGCAGGCGCTGGCGAGTGCGGGGCGCTTTCGGGCCGGGGCGCGGCCGATGCCGTGGCTGCTCGGCATTGCCGCCAACCTGATCCGGCGCCAGCAGGTGGAGCGGGCCAAGCGCGCGGCGCGCGAGCCGCTCGTGGGTGACCTGGCCGGCAGCGCTGGCGATGGGCTGAGTGAGGCGGAGCTGTTCGATAGGCTGGCGGCGATCGCGGCCGGGGACGCGGGAAGTGGGCTGGAAGTGGACGAGGCGGTGGACGAGATCCTGGGGCGGGTAGCGGCGGACGACGCGCGGGTGATCCGGCTGGCGGTGGTGCACGACCTGAACGGCGAGGAGCTGGCGCGGGCGCTGGGCGTAACGCCGGGGGCGGCGCGGGTGCGGCTGCACCGGGCGCTGGGGCGGCTCAGGGCGGCGTGGGTGGACGGGGAAGCAAGCAGGGTGGGCGCATGAACGGGAGCGGGCAGGAAGGGGAGCGGGCGGAGCGGCTGGCGCGGGAGCGGGCGCTGGTGCGCTATATGAGCGCGCTGGAGCGGGGGGATTTCGACGGCGTGGCGGTGGTGCTGCGTCAGGCCGAGGCGGATGACGTGCTGGAGCGGATGATCATGGAGGTGAATGACGTGTATCGGGTCGAAGCGACCGCGGCTGAATTGGCCGGCGCGCAGCCGGCCGGGGCGAGGGTGCCCTATCGCGAGCGCGTGGCGCGGGGGCTGGATTGGCTGGCGGCGAAGGGCCGCCGTCGAGGAGGGGATGTGACCGGGAAAAGTAGCTCGTCGAAGAGACGTGCGGTTGCGCCTGCGTGGATCGCCGGCGGGGTGGTAGTGGTGGTGGTGATGGTGTGCCTGGGGGGGTGGGTTCTCTTTTCGGCCATGGGCCGGGCCGGCTTGAGCTCTTATTCGACCGCCGACACGGACGAAGCTGGGTCCTACTCGGGCGCTGCCCCCGTGGCAGAGAGGGGGATGGTGGAGGCGCCGCCGCCCGAGCCGATGGAGCCAGGCGCGGGCAATCGCGCCGCGATCCAGGCGACGGCAGCGCCCGGACTACCGGCCCAGGTGCCGGGCGCACAGGAACGGCTGATCATCCGCACGGGCACGATCACGCTGGCGGTCGAGGACACGCTCGCGGCCCAGCAGGCGATCGTGTCGCTGGTGGCGCGGATGGCGGGGGAGGGCGCGTATGTTGTGTCGAGCCAGCAGTATGGCGGCGGCGACGGCGTGTCCCCGTACATCACCATGTCGATCCGCGTGCCGGCGGCGCGTTTTGGCGAGGCGATGGACACGATCGCCGGCCTGGCCGTGGACGTAGTGGACAGGAATGAAAACGCCGACGACGTGACAGAAGAGTACGTCGACCTGGAAGGGCGCCTCGGGGCGCTCGAAACGGCGCGCGACAGGCTGCTCCAGATCATGTCGGAAGCGAACCGCACCGAGGACCTGCTCCAGGCCGAGGCGCAGCTCACGCAGCGCGAGGCCGAGATCGAGGCCATCCGCGGGCGGATGCAGTACCTGTCCCAGTCGGCGGCGCTGGCGCGCATCACGGTCCAGCTCCAGCCCTACGTGCTGGCCCAGCCGGTGGGCACGCGCTGGCGGCCGGCCGAGACGGCGCGCGAGGCGCTGGAGGCGCTGCTCGACGGCGCCCGCGGGTTGATCGATTTCGCCATCTTTTTCGCCATCGCCATTCTGCCCTGGCTGTTGGCGCTGGCGGCCGGCCTCTACCTGCTCTACCGCCTCATCCGGTGGGCGGTGCGGCGGCGGCAGGCGCGCGCGGGGGCAGCCGGCATCGAGACGGAAGCGTAGGGTAGCCCGCTACTTATGCCGGCGTCGGGGTCGAGGTCGGCGTCGGCGTCGGCAGCGGGATGATCAACTGCTGCCCAACGCGCAGGTTGTTGCTCGTCAGGCCGTTGGCCTGCTTGATCGCGGCGACGGTCACGCCAAACCTGAGGCTGATGTCGTACAGGTTGTCGCCCTGCTTGACGACATAGATAAAGGGCGTCGGGCTCGCCCCGGCTGTTGGTTGGGTCGGTGTCGCGGTGGGTGTGCGCGTCGGCGTCCGGGTGGGCGACGGAGTAGCACTTGCCGTCGGGGTGGGCGACGGGGTATCCGTGGCCGTCGGCGACGCGGTGTCGGTGGGTGATGACGTGCCGGTGGGCGATGGCGTGGCAGTGGGTGTGGGCGGCGTGGTCGTCGTGGGCGCCGGCGTGTCGGGCGCCCGTGTCGAGGTGGCGCTGGGCAGCGGGGTGGCGGCGGTCGTGGCGCTGGCGACGGGCTCGGCGCTTGCGGTGGCGGTGGGGGGAAGAGACGTGGGGGCGGGTGCGACAGCCGCAGCCGTCGCCTCGCGCGTGGGGCCGGCGGGCTGGGCGGCGACGGGTGTGCCGGCGGGCGCAAGCCGCGTGCGCAGCCAGGGGCCGGTGACGACCAGCAGCCCGGCAAAGAGGAGCAGCGCGGCCGCCGTGCCGGCCGTGGCCAGCCAGGGTGGCGCAAGCCACATCTCGCACGCGATGCACCGGCGCTGCCCCCGGCGGTTGAGTGTGCCGCAGTGCCGGCAGCGGTTCAGCCGCTCCGGCTCGGCGGCGGCACCACACTCGGGGCAGATGAGCTGTTCCCTGGCGAGCAGTGTGCCACAACCGGCGCACACGCCGCGTTCATTTTTTCTGTGCATGTCCTGACCCCCAGATCGCTCCCTGTGTCTTTGGGTGCGGACCTGCCCGTCTTGGCGGGTTTTGGTGGCGGCTCGACGCGAGTAAAAAACGACGGCTGATGCGAGTTCACGTGTGGTGGGCGACGTGTCCACTATTCAGCTTTGAC
>DATHUZ010000417.1:0-3230 GCA_035461725.1 Anaerolineae bacterium | reverse complement strand
GGCTGGTTCATGTCCGAGATCGCGGCCCGCACCTTGCGCCCTACGTCGGTGCCGATGTACACCATCAGCTCGGCCAGCTCCAGCGCCTCCTCTTCCGTCTCCATGAACGCGCCCTGGCCCACCTTCACGTCGAGCACGATCCCATTCGCACCCGCCGCGATCTTTTTCGACATGATCGAGCTCGCGATCAGCGGCAGGCTGTTCACGGTCGCGGTTACGTCGCGCAGCGCGTACAGCTTGCCGTCGGCGGGCACCAGTCCCTGCGCCTGCCCCGTCACCACCAGGCCGGTCGCGGCCAACTGCGCCCGGAACTCGTCCACCGACAGGTCGGCACGAAACCCCGGGATCGACTCGAGCTTGTCGAGCGTCCCCCCGGTGAATCCCAGGCCCCGCCCCGACATCTTGCCCAGGTACACACCTGCGGCCGCCACCAACGGCGCCACCACCAGCGTCGTCTTGTCGCCCACCCCACCCGTCGAGTGCTTGTCGGCCACGAACGGCGCAATCTCCTGCAGGTCGAGCTGGTCGCCCGAGCGGACCATCGCCATCGTCAAGTCGATCGTCTCCTGCCGGTCCATGCCGCGCAGGACCACCGCCATGAGCCACGCAGACGCCTGGTAATCGGGGATCGTTTCGTGTGTAAAGCCCTGGATGAAAAAGTCGATCTCTTCCGCGCTCAGCGCCATCCCATCGCGCTTGCGCGTGATAATGTCCACTGCCCTCATGACAACCTCCGCGTGAAAAAACACGATGCCCCAGTATATCACAAACTGCCAGATAGCCCAAGTTTCAGCAATTCTAATTATGGACGAGACCTTTAGGGTTTTCGAAACCCTAAAGGTCTTTTGCCAAATTCAGAATTGCTGGCCCAAGTTTTCAGGCGAACGACTTTTGTGGTATAATCGGCACAGGGGGAAAAACGATGCAACAGCGAATTCTGCTTGTGGACGACGAAAAGCAACTGGTGCACACTCTGCGCCAGACACTGCTCATCGAGCTGCCCGGCAGCCACATCGACGCGGCCTACTCGGGCGAAGAAGCGCTCAGCAAGCTCGCCGACGCCGCGTACCATCTCATCGTCGCCGACCTGCGCATGCCCGGTTTCGACGGCCTGGAGCTGATCAAGGGCGTGCGCTACCTCGACGAGTCGGTGCCCATCATCCTCATGACCGGCTATGGCTCGCAGGGCGTAGCCCACGAGGCCGCGCGCTTGGGGGTCAACCATTACGTCGACAAGCCGTTCGACGTCCCGGGGCTGCTGGCGATCATCCGCCAGCTTCTTGCACAGGAGGGCACCGTTGCCTGACCTGATCGTCGTCGGCGGCGGCCTGGCGGGCAGCGAGGCCGCGTGGCAGGCTGCGCAGCGCGGCCTGGCCGTGGACCTCTACGAGATGCGCCCCGCCGCCACCACCCCGGCCCACGTCACCACTCACCTGGCCGAGCTCGTCTGCTCCAACTCACTCGGCTCCGATCTACTCGATCGCGCCTCCGGGCTCCTGAAAGAAGAGCTGCGGCGCCTCGGGTCCATGGTCCTCGACTGTGCCGCTGCCTCATCCGTGCCTGCCGGCGGCGCACTTGCCGTCGACCGCAACGCCTTTGCCCGGCTCGTCACGCGCCGCGTGGAGGGCCACCCGCGCATCACGCTCCACCGCCAGGAGGTGCGCGCCATCCCGCCCGACACCCCCGTGGTGATCGCCACCGGCCCCCTCACCTCCTCGGCCCTGGCCGGCGACATCGCGGCGCTCGCCGGTGCCGGGCACCTCTACTTCTACGACGCCATGGCCCCCATCGTCGCCGCCGATTCGATCGACCTGTCGGTCGCCTTCCGCGCCAATCGCTACGACAAGGCCGTTGCAAACGGCCCGAGCGAGGGTGACTATATCAACTGCCCCATGACCGAACCAGAGTACGACCGGTTCTTGCGCGAGCTGGCTGCCGCCGAAACGATCCCCCTGCGCAGCTTTGAAGAGGAGGACGCCCACTTTTTCGAGGCCTGCCTCCCCGTCGAAGTGCTCGCCCGGCGCGGCCACAACGCCCTCGCCTTTGGCCCGCTCCGCCCCGTCGGCCTGGCCGATCCGCGCACCGGCCGCCGCCCCCACGCCGTCGTCCAGCTCCGCCAGGACAACCTGGCGGCGACCCTCTACAACATGGTCGGCTTCCAGACCAACCTGCGCTACGGCGAGCAGGAGCGCGTCTTTCGCCTGATCCCGGGCCTGCAAAACGCCGAGTTCGTTCGCTACGGCCAGATGCACCGCAACACCTTCATCTCCGCCCCGGCACACCTGCGCCCCACCTTCCAGTTCCGCGCCCGTGACGACCTCTTTTTCGCCGGCCAGATCACCGGCACCGAGGGCTATGTCGGCTCCATCGCCAGCGGCCTCGTCGCCGGCCTCAACGCCGCCCGCCTCGTCCAGGGCGAGCCCCCCGTCGCCCCGCCCCCCACCACCATGATCGGCGCCCTCTGCCACTACATCTCTGCCGCCCAGGCCGAAGGCTTTCAGCCCATGAAAGCCAACTTTGGCCTCTTGCCCCCGCCCGAGCCCTACATCCGCAACAAGCGCGCCCGCTACGCCGCCTACGCCGCCCGCGCCCTCGCCGACCTGGCCCAATTCCTGTCCGAAGCCGCCATCCACCCCGTGCCCGTCGACCTGCCGGCCGCCGGCGCCTAGCGCATCCCCCCGTTCTCACTGCCAGCGAGCGCCAGCGAGCGAAGCAATCCCCTTCTTGGTCTGCCAGCCGAGAACCAGCCATCCTCGCTCGCGCTGGATCACAATCCAGCGCTCCTCTTGCTGAAAAGAAGCACTTCATGCCCCGTCGCTTCATGCCCCGTCACTTCATGCCCCGTCGCTCGCGCCCCCCGCCCGGTGCACCCCACCTGTGCAGCGCGTGCAAGCCCGATTCATCGGGCGCTGCTCCGTAGACGGGGCACTTCATGCCCCGTCGCTTGCGCGCCCGCGATGTCCCTACAAACAAGGGATGCTCCGCCCCACGTCCCTTCCATTCATTCTGTCATTACTCGTCAATCCATAGCGCGCACGCCACCCATCACCAAAAGACCTCGCTCTCTCAATCCTTCTCTCTGCGCCTCTGCGCCGCTGCATCTCTGCGTTAAACCAGCCCCCAACCACTTCCTCATCTGACCACCGCAGCTCCCCGATCCCAAAATTTTAACCTAATAACCTGACGTAAACTACTCAACACTTCCCAAAAACGTGCTATAATAGAACCAG
>DATHUZ010000416.1:0-3330 GCA_035461725.1 Anaerolineae bacterium | reverse complement strand
TTTGATCGCTTCCTCGGGGCAGATCTCGATACATGTCCCGCACTCGATGCACTCGTCCGTAATGATTATGGCCATGGCTACAGAAACCTCCTCGTCTCTCTGATACTCGCCTGGCGGGCGGTGAGGTTATTATACCGCGATCGGGGGAAGCGTCAACTTTGGGGGCGAGGGAGGGAAGGGGGGAGTTGGTTGGTTGAGGGAGGGAATCGGCAAGGGGTGGTATTTGCGCGTTGGGGGGTTGTCTGGTAGAATGGCGGTGGCTCGCGAAAGGAGGTGGGCAGCGGGAGAGAGTTAGAAGCTGGGAAAGATAGCGCCTGGACCTCGCTACGAGATGGTGGGCGAGGTTGACGAGGAGGAGGTTCCCTGCCGCGAGGCAGGGCCAACGTCCGATCTAAAGATCGGCACGGAAAATCGAACCATCGGCGGATGCCTCCCGGGCCTGGCCACGGCCCGTCTCTTTCCCTCGACGATCGAGTGCAGTGGATAAAACCGCCGGGCAACCGGCGCGACAGCTCGCTGCGCTGTGGCGGAACAAGATACAGATCACAAGCTAGAAGCAGCAAGCAGCAAGTGATGGATTGCAGGTGCGAGGAGTCGCCTTGTAACTCTGTACTTGTCCCTTGCCGCTTCCATGGAGGCGATGATGTGCGGGATCGTGGGATACGTGGGGTCGCGGAACGCGACGCCGATTGTGTTCGATGGGCTGAAACGGCTGGAGTACCGGGGATACGACTCGGCGGGGATCGCGGTGGTGAGCGATGGCCGACTGGAGGTGCGGCGGGAAGAGGGGAAGCTGGACCGGCTGGGGCTGCTGCTGGCAGAGCAGCCGCTGGCAGGCCAGGTGGGGCTGGGGCACACGCGGTGGGCAACGCACGGCCCGCCGTCGCGCAACAATGCGCACCCGCACACCGACTGCTCGGGGCGGGTGGTGGTGATCCAGAACGGGATCGTGGAGAACTATCGACCGCTGCGGCGCGACCTGATCGCCGAGGGGCACAAGTTCAAGTCGGAGACGGACACCGAGGTGATCGTGCACCTGGTAGAAAGGTACCTGAACGAAGGGTGCGAGCTGGCGGAAGCGGTGCGGCTGACGCTGCACCAGATCGAAGGCGCGCACGCCATCGCGGTGATGAGCACGTTGGCGCCGGACCGGATCGTCGCGGCGCGGCTGGGCAACGCCGGCGGCGTGACGGTGGGCATGGGGAAGGGCGAGATGTTCCTGGCATCCGACATCCCGGCGATCCTCGAGCACACCCAGCGGATCATCCATCTCGACAGCAAGGAAATGGCGGTGATCACGGCGGATGGCGCCGAGTTTTTTGACATGGACGGCCGGCGGCTGAGCAAGGCGGCGCACGACATCCCGTGGGACCCTGTGGCGGCGGTGAAGGGCGAGTACCGGCACTTTATGCAAAAAGAGATCCACGAGCAGGCAGAGGCGATCGCGCACACGATCGGCGGGCGGGTGGATCTGCGGGCAGGGCGGGTGGTGCTCGACGAGCTGAACCTGTCGCCGGAAGAGGTGCGGACGCTGGAGAAGGTCGTGATCGTGTCGTGTGGGACGTCGGCCTATGCCGGGCTGGTGGGCAAGTTCATGATCGAGGCGCTGGCGCGGATTCCGGTGGAGGTGGATTACGGCAGCGAGTTCCGCTATCGTGACCCGCTGATCGACGATCGCACGGCGGTGCTGGCGATCACGCAGAGCGGCGAGACGGTGGATACGCTGGCGGCGATGGAAGAGGCGAGGGGAAAGGGCGCGACGCTCTGGTCGATCGTGAACGTGATCGGCAGCCAGGCGGCGCGGGTGTCGGACGGGGTGATCTATATGCACGCCGGGCCAGAGATCGGCGTGGCGAGCACAAAAGCGTTCACGACCTCGCTGGTGGATCTGTACCTGCTGGGCCTCTACCTGGGGCAGGCACGGGGCACGGTGCCTGAAGGGCGGCTGAACGGGCTGCTGGACGACGTGCTGGCACTGCCCAAGCTGGTGGGACAGGTGCTGGACGGGGATGCTCCAGACGAAGGGGCCGATATGTACTGCAAGCTGGCGGACGAGTTTTTCCGTCACACCAACTTTTTATACCTGGGGCGCGGCATCAACTACCCGATCGCGCTGGAAGGCGCTCTGAAGCTGAAGGAGATCAGCTACATCCACGCGGAGGGATATCCCGCAGGCGAGATGAAGCATGGACCGATTGCGCTGATCGACGAGCGCATGCCGGTGGTGGCGATCGTGCCGCAGGACAGCGTGTATGAAAAGATGATCAGCCAGGTGGAACAGGTCAAGGCGCGGGGGGGGAAGGTGATCGCGGTAGCGACCGAGGGGGATACGTTTATCCGGCAAAAGGCCGATCACGTGATCTATGTGCCGGCGACGTCGCCGCTGCTGAGCCCGGTGCTGAACGTGGTTCCCCTCCAGCTCTTTGCATACCACGTGGCGGTGAGGCGCGGGGCGGACGTGGACCAGCCGAGGAACCTGGCAAAGAGTGTGACGGTCGAATGAGCAAGTGGGCAAATGGGGACCCGTGGACTTGATATTCCCCATAAACATCTACCGGCAGAGGGCCTGCACGTGCCCTCTGCCGGTAGATTCTTAACGGTGAATGGCCACCGCGCCACTGTCATTTGTGTTGGCGGTACTGCTCTCAACCGCCCAATCAACTCTGGCACGATCATACCACAAAAATCGGTTTTTTCACGCCGGAGTAGGTTGGAATTCTGGGGGAATTAGGTTAGTAAAGTTGGACGGGCGGGCAGCGCGGTTGGAGGAGGAACGGGATATCCAGGATGGGCAAGAGCGTGGCGGGTGACGGAGAAAGAGGTGGCTCCCACGCCCTGGCCTTGCCCGAGCGTGGGAGCCGGGCTTGCTATTGACCACGTAGAAGCAGCGGCAGGTAGAATCGGACAAGGGATTGCGCGGTGGCGCACTCCATGTTGCTCAGGTCGGATTCGAGCTCGCCTTCGAGGGTGGTGACATAGTAGCAGTAGCGCTCACCCCCGGTGAGCCCGGTGTCGACGTACTGGGTGACGAGGCCCATCTCGGCGATCAGTTGATACTTGCCCCCCTGGTCGTAGTAGACCCGGTGGCCGGTGGCGAGCCGGTCGGACCCGGACGAGCGGGCGAGGGTCCAGGTAAGGGTAACCTGGTAGGGGCCAGGCAGCGCCGAGACGAGCACGGGGGCAGGGGGAGGTGGTTCGGGTGAGCCCTGCCACGCGCTCGTCGCCATCAGGTAGGGCGCGGCACCGGGGACGTGATTGTTGTGCTCCCAAAGCGCCCAGACGGTGTCACCCCAGGGCCGCAACTGGGCAAAGAAGGGATCGGTCTGGGCG
>DATHUZ010000415.1:0-5638 GCA_035461725.1 Anaerolineae bacterium | reverse complement strand
GACGACTGGGATCAGTACTCGGGTGAGCCGTACAACGGCACCGGTACAGCCTACTATACGTCCACGCTCGACGCGCTGGGCTACAACTATGATCGCTGGGACGTGTGGACACAGGGTGACCCGACTTTGGCAGACATGCAGGGCTACGAGGCCGTGGTCTGGTTCACCGGTTATGCGTGGGAGGGGACGGTCACACCGACCAACGAGATCGACCTGGCGGCCTACCTCGACGGCGGCGGTGCCCTCTTCCTGTCGGCGTACGACTATCTGTATGACCAGGATCTGAGCGCGTTTGGGTCCAGCTACTTGATGATCGATAGCTACGTCGAGGATACGGGCGAGGTTGACCCAGTCGGCACGGCGGGCGATCCGATCGGCGATGGCCTCGGCCCCTACACGTTCGTCAAGCCCACGTCGTGGCCGTCCGGCTCGACAGGCGTGGACTATGCGGACTATGTCTATCCCGAGCTGGGTGCGGCTTCGCCCTTCTACTTCCAGACGACCACCGAAGAGAACTCGACGCGCTACGACGGCAGCATCTGGCGAACGGTCTATCTCGGCTGGCCGCTGGAAGGGCTCGCCAACCTGGACGATCGTGCCGACGTGCTGGGCAACGCGCTGTCGTGGCTGTGCGAGCCGCGCGGCGGCGAGGTGTACCTGCTGCCCAACTTCCAGGAGCAGTTTGGCGATCCAGGGGACACACTGACCTACGAGCTCCAGGTGTCGAACCAGACGGAGAACAGCGATACCTTTGACATCACCTACGGCGGCAACGTGTGGACGGCCACCATGCCGGCGTCTGTCGGCCCGATTGCGGCCGGCGGCACGATGACCTTTGCCGTCGAGGTAGAGATCCCGGTCGACGCCGTGGTGCCGTTTGGCGACCTGCTGATCGTGACCGCCACCTCGCAGATCAACCCGAACGTGGACGACGACGCCACCATCCGCTCGCAGACTGTGGCAGCGGTCGACGGCCACATCTATGACGCCAACACCGGGCTGCCCCTGGCAGGGTACGTCACGATCTATGACAACAACGACCCGAACATCTACTGGGAGACTTGGGCCGGTGCCGATGGCTACTACTCGCTGAAGGATCCGGCCTTTGCGCTCCGCTCCTACGACATGTACGCCGCCAAGATCGGCTACGATCGCGTCGACGTCACCCTGACCTTCGCCGGCTTGCAGACGACGACCGTGGACTTTTGGCTGCCGGCAGCGCTGATCGCAGTCGACCCGGCGGCCATCCAGATCGATGCGCTCGAAGGCACGTCCGCGACGGTGCAGATGAGTATCATCAACAACGGCACGGCCGATCTACTGTTCCGCATCGACGAGGTGGCGCCCGGCACAGGGGTATGGCCGGCGGGTATCAGCCCGGCTAAACCGCTGGGCGTGAATCCCAGGGTGTACGAGGAGCTGGACGCGTCGGAGGACGGCACCGCCGAAGTGCTGGTGGTCATGGCCGAGCAGGCGGACCTGAGTGCGGCGTATCAGATCGCTGACTGGGAGGCCCGTGGCCAGTACGTGTACGACACGCTCAAGGCGACGGCAGATCGTACCCAGGCGGGTGTGCTCAAGTACCTGCAAGAGAACGGTGTCGAATCTCAGACCTTCCTCAGTGTCAACGCCATCGGGCTGACCACGTCCAAGGCGGTGGTCGAAACGCTCGCAGCCATGCCCGAGGTGCAGGCGATCGAGCCTGCCGGGACCTTTGAGATTCCCGAGCCGATCGTCGAAGCCACTACAGACGCGCCGACGGCGATCCCGTGGAACCTGTCGAACATCGGTGCCAACGAAGTGTGGTCCACCTTTGGTGTCACCGGCGCTGGCATCGTCGTCGCCAACATCGACACCGGCGTAGAGTACACGCACCCGGCGCTCGTGGGGGCGTACCGCGGCAACCTGGGTAGCGGGAACTTTGACCACAACTACAACTGGTGGGATCCACGGAACGCGTGCGAGATCAGCGGCTTCGCGGCCGGTGAGCCGTGCGACAACGACAGCCACGGCACGCACACGATGGGCAGCATGGTCGGCAACGACAACCCGGCCGACCCGCTGGTGGCGACGAACGCGATCGGCGTGGCGCCGGGCGCCAAGTGGATCGCGTGCAAGGGGTGCGAGTACGTCGAGGGCTGGCCCTGCTCCAGCTTTGCGCTGCTCGAGTGCGCCGACTATATCGTGGCGCCGTGGGACAGCACCGGTGCCAACGCCGATCCGGCGATGCGCCCACACATCGTGAACAACTCGTGGGGCGGCAGCGCGGACGACGGCTGGTACTTTAACGACGCGCTGTCGGCGTGGCGAGCGGCGGGCATCTTCCCGGCCTTCTCGGGCGGGAACGCCGGCCCGGCCTGCGAAACCTCGCACTCGCCGGGCGACTACTATAACTCTTTCGCCACCGGCGCGGTCAACAGCCTCGACGTCATCGCCAGCTTCTCCAGCCGCGGCGCGTCGGAACTCGGCGTGCAAAAGCCGCAGGTGTCGGCGCCCGGCTCGAGCGTCCGCTCGAGCATCCCGGGTGGCACCTACGCCAACTTTAGCGGCACGTCGATGGCCAGCCCGCATACGGCGGGTGAGGTGGCGCTGATCTGGTCCGCTCAGCCGGAGCTGGTGGGGCAGGTGTGGGCCACCGAGCGGCTCGTGGAGCAGACGGCGATGGAGATCCAGGATGGCCAGTGCGGCCAGCCGGAGCGCCCCAACTATGTCTATGGCTGGGGCCGCATCAGCGCCATCAAGGCGGTGACCACCGCGCTGAGCTACGACTGGGACGTCAACTGGCTCGCGGTCGAGCCGAACATGGGCACCGTACCGGCGGGTGAGACGCTGGTCGTCAACGTCACGGGCGATGCGACCGGCCTTGCGGTGGGCGAATGCGTCACGGCAGGGCTCAACATCGAGACCAACGACCCGGAGCAGGGGCTGATCGCCTACGTGCCGGTGGAGCTGTGTGTCGTCCAATACACACTGCACCTGTCCAAGATCGCCGAGCCGCTGCACCAACTGCCCGGCATGCCGGTAACGTATACACTCGTGTTTGGCAACGAGGGGCCGACGGCTGCCGCGGGTGTGACACTCGTGGACGACTTGCCGGTCGGGGTCGAATTCATCTCGGCCGACCCGATGGGCCAGTACCTGACCGCCACGCACCAGGTGGTGTGGACGGGCCTGACCCTGGCAGCCGGTGAGACGATCACGGCGACGATCGTCGTACACGTCGACGCCGAGATCGTGGCACCGGCCACACTCGTCAACCTGGCCAGCCTGGATTCGCCGGTGATGGAACCACTCACGGCCTCCTTCACGCACTATGTCGACGCTCCACCTACCCCATTCCGCTACTTCTACCTGCCCATCATCGTCAAGAACGGCGGCGCAGAGTAGTCTCAACTCGGATCGTAGGGCCACCGGGAACACCCGGTGGCCCTTTTTCACTTGACCCGTATCGATCCCGCCAGTCAATCGTCTGATCCTGTAGAGGCGCACCTGCGCATGGGAGCACACATTGCACGATGAAGCAGAGCCGCTGTCAGACGCGCGCTTTGCGCAGCGGCTGAGAGCCCTGGACCCGTCGGTCCTGGGTGCGGTTTTTGATACCTACTATCCGCCGGTCTACCGCTACATCTATCACCAGGTGCGCCACCAGATGACGGCCGAAGACCTGGCGGGAGAGGTCTTTACGCGTTTGATCGAGCAGTTGGCACAGGGGCGCGGCCCCGACAGGCACCTGAGAGCGTGGCTCTACCGGGTGGCGTACAACCTGGCGGTCGACCACATGCGGGGACAGTCGTATGGGCAGGCAGTGCCGTTGGAAGAGTGGACAGCGGGCGGCAGCCAGAACGTGGCAGCGGATGCAGAGCGCGCCATCGTGTGGCAGCAGGCATGCCGGGCGCTCGACGAGCTGACGCCAGAGCAGAGAGCCGTGATCATTCTAAAGTATTTGGAAGGGTGGAGTAACCAGGAAGTGGCGCGCGTGCTCGAGACGACGATCGGTGCCGTCAAGGCGCTGCAGCATCGTGGGCTGGCGGCCATGCGCCGCCAACTGGAGCGCGTGGGGGCGATCGCGGGAGAGGGTGTATGAAGCACGAGGGGATTGATCCGGCGGTGGAGCGCATCCTGGAAGAGCTGCGAGACGTGCCGCCGCCAGATCCGGCGCGGCAGGCGAGTCTACGCGCCGAGTACCTGGCGCGCGCAGCGGCCGCGCGTACAGCGGCAGTGGTACCGCCTCAAGACGTGCGGGCCCGAGCGCCCCTCGGACAGGGGAGGGGACGGCCGGCGCTTGCCCGCGGCAAGCCACGCACCGCGGCGCTGTCGCTGGTGCGGATCGCCGCTCTACTGATCCTGGTGCTCGCGACGAGCGGTGCGGGGCTGGCCTACGCGGCCGACGGAGCGGTGCCGGGCGAGGCGCTCTACGGGCTCGACCGCGCCGTCGAGTCGGCGCGGCTGGCGGTGACCACGCGGCCGGGCGCGAAGGCGCACTTGCTGCTGGCCCACGCCTCCGAGCGGCTGGACGAAGCGGAGGCGGTGGCGCCTGGCGGCGACCCCGACAAGCTGAGCGAGGCGTGGGCTGGCTATGGGACCAGCCTGGCGGCGATGATGCAGTCGACGGCAATGCTCGCGGCACGCGGTGATGGCGCGGCCGTGGATAGGGTGGACGAGACGTTGGCGGGGCACGAGCAGCGCTGGGCACAGGTCCTCGACGCGGCCGGGCAGTCGGGCGCGAGTGGCGCGCTGGCCGCAGGCCGTGGGGCCGATGCCTGCTCGGAAAGAGGGCTTCAGGAAGAGGCAGTGCAGCTTGCCCGGCATTACGGGATCGAGTACGACGACGTGGCGAGCTGGATGTGCGCAGACGGGCACACGCCGGGGGAAGTGCTGCTGGCGATCGAGGTCGGACGCGCCGCGGGTGTGCCGGCGGGCGAGATGCTGAGGCACCGGGAAGCGGGCAAGGAATGGGGGCAGATCTACCGCGAGCGCGCGGATGGTGTGCCGGGGCGGCAGGATCCAGGGCCGCGCAATGACCCGGGGGCCTCTCCGGGCCAGGGGCCAGGCGGCGGTGGTGCCACGCCGGGCGAGGGGGAGAGGCGCGGGCAGGAGCCGGCGGCGGAAGAAAGCCCGGAGCCGGAGAAAACATCAGCGCCAGGCGGCAAGCCCGACGACGCGGGCCAGCCGGCAAGTACGGGCGCGCCAGATGGGAACGAGGCCCCGGCCCCTGGTGGGCCAGGGCCGGGCGGTGCACCAGGCGGCGACACACCGACGCCGGGTGGGCCGGGCCAGGGGATCGGCCCGCAGGGTGGCACGTCCACACCGGGGGGCCGGGGGCCATAGTGTCAGTTTCGCATAGACGGAGTAGTAGAGCCCACGGGGTAAATCATCAAACAGCCGAACAGTGGCCAGCCGCGAGCTTGCCCAGAATCTGAAATACACCCCATCAAGCCAGGCATCGACGGGTTTCGAGCGATGGAGGCCCGAGCTTGCTCGGGGAGGCGATGCTCCTGCGTGAGCAACTCCGAGCAAGCTCGGCCCTCCGTCTTGGTGGGCACACTTCAACATCCTCGCCCTGGCTGTGGGATGCAATGATCAGACTGTTTTCAGGTAGAGGCGCGGATTGTGATCCACGCCGAGCGGGATGGCGAGC
>DATHUZ010000414.1:0-8623 GCA_035461725.1 Anaerolineae bacterium | reverse complement strand
CACCGCAGCCGCAATCTGGTCGATCGCCAGCACCTCGTCCGCGGCATCCATCTCGACGGCTACGCGCGGCATGCCAAATACGACGCACGAGCCGGCATCCTGTGCGATCGTGTGCCCCCCGGCGCTGCGGATGGCCTTCAGCCCGCGCGCCCCATCGCTGCCCATCCCCGTCAGCAGCACGCCGACGGCCGTGCTGCCATAGTGCCGCTCTACAGAGCCAAAGAGTGCATCCACCGCCGGTCGCTGGCCATCCACCGGCGGCGTGTCGAGCAAGGCCAGCCTGCCCCGCCGCGCCACACTCGTGTGGCTGCCCGTCGGTGCGATATAGACCGTGCCTGCCTCGATCTCCTGATCCTGCTTTGCTTCCTGCACGCGCAGCGAGCTGACGCTGTTCAGCCAGCTCACCAGCCCCGGCACAAAGCCATCCGCGATGTGCTGGACCACCACCACGCCCGCCGTCAGGTTCGGCGGCAGGTCGGCCAGCAGCCGCGCCAGGGCCGCCGGCCCACCCGTCGAGGCTCCGATCGCTACCAACCGGTCGCCGAGGGCGCGAGACGCGGCCGGGGCCATCACAGGCAGCACGCGCGTGACAGCCGCACCCTGCCGTCCGCGCACATGGGTCGCCACCTTGACCTGCGCCAGCAGCTTGACCCGGCGTGCGAACCGCTCCCACTCGCCCGGCCCGGTGCCCAGCTCCGGCTTTTGCATCACCTCCAGCGCCCCGCCCGAGATCGCACGGTAAGCCACGCTCGCCTCGCCGCTCGACGTCACCACCAGGATCGGCGTCGGGTGATAGGCCATGATCTCTGCGATCGCTTGCAGGCCATCCATCACCGGCATCATGATGTCCATCGTCACCAGGTCCGGCCGCAGCGCCGCCGTCCTCTCGACGGCGATCTTGCCATTCTCCGCCTGGTCCACCACCTCGATCTCCGGGTCCTCTTCCAGGATCGAAGTGATGATATCGCGCGCGAGCGGCGAGTCGTCGACGACGAGAACGCGGATCTTGTTGCTGGTGGAACCGGCCTGATCGTTCCGAGAGAAGCTTGTGTTGCTCTGGTAACTCACGCGTGACACCTCCTGCTCAGTACATCACGTACGCGCGGGGCGCGCCGGGCCCTCTTCCAATTCGAACTCGACGACTGCATCGCGCAGCTCTTCGGCCAGCGTCACCAGGTCGGCGATCACCTGCGTCGCTTCCTCACTGCCGCGGGCAACGGCCTGGCTGTCGGCCTGGATGCTGCGCGCCGCTTCCACCACCTGCTCGACGGCCGTGCGCTGCTGCTGCGTCGCGAGCGAGATCTGCTCCGCCGCCATCGTCGTCGACTCGGCACTCTCCAGGATCTCGGTCAGTGCCTGGTTAGCCTCCTGCCCGCGGCTCACGCCCTCGGCGATCCGCTTTGACTCCTGCTCCGATGCCAGCACCAGGGCGTTCGTGGCCGCCTGGATCTCGGCGATGCGCTGGCGGATCTCCTCTGTCGACTCGACCACGTTGTCGGCCAGCCGCCGCACCTCCATCGCCACCACGCTAAAGCGCCGGCCGCTCTCACCTGCCGCTGCCGCCTCGAGCGCGGCGTTGAAGGCGATGAGCTTGGTGCGGGCCGTGATGTTATCGATCAGCTCCATCACCTCGCCGATGCGCCGCGACTTGCGGCCCAGTGCCAGGATCTCGTGCAGGTTCGACTCGTTCGCCGCGCACACCTCGTCCAGCTTGGCCACCGTGTCCGACACCGCCAGCGCCCCCGCCTGCGCGCCCTGCTGCGTCCCCGACGCATTCTCCACCACCCTCTGCGAGCGGTCGGCAATCTGCCCGGCAATGATCGCCATCTCTTCCATCGTCGCCGTCGTTTCGGTCACGGCCGCCGCGCTCTGATTCGCCGCGCCCGCCTGCTCGTGCAGCGTGCCGCGCACCTGCTCGGCGGCCGAGCTGATGTGCAAGGCCGCGGCGCGGATGCGGGTGATGATCGCCCGCAGCTGCTCCACCATCTGGGCGTGCGCCTCCTGGAGCTGCACCATCTCGTCGTGGCTGCCGCCGTTGAGGCTGAATCGAGCCCCCAGCCCTCCCGACCTCGCCGGCGCCGGCAGCTCGACGGGCGACAGGTCGCCCCTGGCGATACGCTGTGCCACGCCGACCATGTTGCCCACTGGCTGGGCCACCATGCGGTAGATGAGGTAGCTGATCAGGGCCACCGCGGCGATGGTCAACACCACCAGGATGGCATAGATGCGTGCGTTCAGGTCGGTGGCAAAGCGGTCGATCTCGGCCCCCAGCCGGCTGGGTGCCTCGCCGAACGTCGCCCGGTCGATCGAGATGCCCACCCAGCCAAAACCGGCCGGCGTGTCGAACGGCGGCGTGTAGTAGGGGACGGTTGCCCACGCCATCGACTTTTTCTCTCCCTTGGAGTTGAGATACCCGGCGATCGAGGCCGAGAGCACGCCCTCGCGGTTCTGCTCGGCGATCCCGGGCCATGGGTGCGGCAGCCCCAGGAAACCGATCTCGTTGGCGTTCGCCGGCATCAGGCCCGTTTTACTCTGCGTCTCTTTATAATCGGCCTCGTTGATCGAAGGCACGTACTGCCCATTCTCGTCAAGGCCGACGATGTGATAGTCACGCGCGTGCCCCAGTGTCCACCCGTCGTCACCTACCAGGTAGGAATAGACTTCGGCGCTCGGTGGCTCGACCGCATACCCCTCTTTCGACCCGACGACGTGATCGACCAGCTCCATGGCGTGCGTCCAGTCGAGAGAGAGGACGAGGATGCCCGCCCTGGCACCATCCCGGTAGACGGGCGTGACGAAACGAACGACCCCCTGGTAGCGCTGCCCATCCGGATTTTCCACGCCCGCGTACGCCACGTCTTTGGGCACGTACCACCCCATCAGCCGCTCTACGTACACCTGGCCCTTGTCGAGTGCCATCCCGTCGGCGAAATAGGTCTCGCGCCGGTAGGTCGTGTTCTCGGGCCGGCTCACGTCGCGCAGCTCGCCCGGCGCCACCGGCACCCCATCTACCACGCGCACGACCTCCTGCCCGCTCGGGTCGACAAAGGCGATCTCTTTGTACAGCGGCAGATCTGTCGTGCCTTCCGGGGTCCAAAAAGGGCCTCGCTTGGTCTGATAGAAGCCCGTGTACGCCTCAACGGAGGGCGGAATGGCGGCCAGGGCCCGCGCATCCTGCTCGCGCTCTGACATAAAAGCGGCCACCCGCTTCCCGAGATCCACCGCGCGCAGCTCCAGCGCATCGAGCGATGCCTCTGACACCGCGACATAGCTCCCCTCGGTCGCCAGGTCCTCGATCCCGCGCTCGTGAACAGGGATGGTGAGGATCCGCTTCGGCTCCGCCTCGCCGGCCTCTACCTGCCTCGGGTTGAGCAGAACGCCGTCATAGTGAATCCCGTTGATGCTGATCCAGTTCAGAGCGGCCAGGATGAACAGCGGTAGAATAGAGACGAGCAGGATCAGCGGCAGCACCCGCCGCAGCAGCCCCGACCTCGCCACTTGACGAAAGATCTCTCTCATGGACCGTCCCTTCTCAATCTTCTGTCAGCCTGTCGTACAGGCGCATCACCTGATCCGGCCTGGTGCGCGTGCGCGCCGCCAGCTTGCTGTCGGCCTCGCGCAGCCTTTGGCTGAGCACCGTCACCAGCGTCAGCGACAGGTCGGGCGACCGGCGGATGAGGTTCATCAGCGGCTCGCGCCGGATGGCCAGCACGTGGCAGCGGCCCACCGCCACCGCCCGGTTCTCGTGCGGGGCGCCGTCAAAGATCGTCTGCTCGCCAAAGTACTGGCGCGCCGAGAGCGTCTCGAGGCGCTGCACGCGCCCCTCTTTCGGCTCGCGCTCGATGCCCACCCGCCCGCTCACGATCACGTACAGTGCCTCGCCTGGGTCTCCCTCGGCCAGGATCACGTCTCCCTCTTGGTAGTGATGCTCCTCGGCGATGCTCGCCAGCGTGCGTAACTGATCCACGCTCATGCAGCCAAAAAAGGGCACCTGCTTCAGAAAAATCGCCTGCTCCACCACGGACAGGCCTTCCACTGCGGCCAATTCCAGTGTATCGGTCATCTCGATCTCCAGATCCATGCGCTTTGCCAGGTGGCGAATGGCTTCCCAGATGATGCGATCGGCGTGCGCGGCGCCTGCGCCCGGTGCAGCATTCGCCTGCCACCATGGCAGCCACACCTCTCGAATCGACTCCCGTTCCAGTGCCTGCGCCTCGGCCGCCAAAAAGATACCTGTCGCCGCCAGCCAGTGATCGCCGTCGCGCAGCACCGCCTCCAGCGCGCCGCACGGCGTCACCGGCTCCAGGCCCCACTCCTGTCGTGACGTGGCGAGGAGCTGGGGCAGCCTGTCGTCGCTCCACGGCGTGAGCTGGCTCACCAGCAGCGCCAGCCGGGGCGAGGTGAACGACTCGAGGGCCTCGATCGCGTTGGCTCGCGCCGGCGGGCGCGCGTACTCGTCGGTCAACGTGCGCGCCACCACATCGGTCGTGCCCGCCGGCAGCGTGGCCGCCAGCAGTTGAAAGGTTGCCGCCAGGCGCCGCTCGTTTCGCTGCCGCAGCGCATCGCACACCAGGCCGCGTACAGCCGCATAATCGCCTTCCTGTGCGGCCGCTCCCGCCCGGCGCTGTCCACCTCCACCCGGCACGGCGTTCGCCGCCACGAATAGATCGAGGCCCTTCGGTGCGGCTGCGTCCTCGCTCCCGCGTGCCGTGCCTGTTGGCTGTCGTCGCCCGCCGGCCGGCAGGAAGGCGTCGAGGCCTTTCGGCAGGGCGCGCGGCGCCGCCGCAGGGTCCGGCCCCGGTGCGGGCGCGGGCTGGAGCTCGCGCAGGGCGGCGATCAGGCACACGTCTGCATAAATAGCCTGCAGCGTCTCTTCGTACAGGTCGTGAATGCGCCGCGTGTAACGCGCGGCGTCTCCCGGCGGCACCACGCGATCGCGGGCCATCTCGCCCAGGATGCGCGCCGCCGCGAGCCGCTTCGTCCACGACGCCGGCCCCAGATCCCGGCCCGGCGCAGCGTCGAGAAAGCGCTCCAGTGCCGGCGCCGCCGGCTCGCCCAATGCCAGCAGGCCCAGCCCCGCCTGCTCCTGGACCAGGTCGCTCGGATCCGACAGGGCAGTGATCAGGCAATCGAGCGCACGCTCGCCACCCAGCTTGCCCAACGTCCGCAGGGCACCGAGCCGCACCCCCTCCACCGGGTCGGCCAGGGCGTGGGTCACCAGGTCACGCCCTTGCTCCGTCACCCACGTGGGAGATGCGGGATCGGCCAACACCTCCAGTGTCTGCGCCACCCGCAGGCGCACCAGGTCGTCAGGATCGTCGACGTAGCGGGCCAGGTTGCGCACCAACCGGCCATCGCCCAGCCCTTTCAACACGCCGATGCCCGCGGCCCTGCACGCCGGGTGCGCATCGTCCGCCAACAGCTCCTGCAGCGATCGCACCGCGTCGGCCACGTAGAAAAAGTCGCCGCAGCGCACCAGCAGCAGGATGGCGGCCACGCGCGTATCCAGGTCGGGATCGTCCAGCAGCGGTGCCGCCAGCGGCCACAGGTCGGGGTTGTTGGCCCCCAGCACGCGCTCGGCTGCCGCCAGGGCCGTGTGCCTCAGCACCGGCTCCGCACTCTCCAGGGCCTGCCGGCAAAAAGGCAGAAGCGAGGCATCGGCCAGCTCCACGTCGAGCAGTGTCTCCAGGATGCCGGCCTGCACGGCGGGACCGGCCGTGGCGGCGAACTCGAGCAGCGGCGCCACAGCCTCCCTGTCGCCCACCTCGGCAATGATCCGCGCCAGAAACAGCGTCGAGTCCTCATCCTCACCGCCATGCAGGCGTGCCAACAGCCGTTGGAACGTGCCCGGGTCGGGCGGCCCCAGCTCGGCCCCTGCCAGGCGATAGGCGCTCAGGTCGTCCTCCTCGATCATGGTCACCAGCGCCCGCGTGTAGCGCCGGCGCGCCATAAGGGCGGTGACCACCTGGACGATGGCGGCTGTGGCTCCGACGACGATCAACGGCCACGACAGGATCCCCGCCTGCTCGACCGGCAAGAGCGCCAGGCCGACGCCGATCTCGGCCAGCGGCAGCAAGAGGCCCCTCACAAACGCACGCGCCCGGCCCTTGACCTTGGGTGGCACGGCGTTGTACAGCATGTTGTCGATCGGCGCCTGCACGGCGGCGCGAAAAGCGTCGCGCGTGAACTGGCCGGCGACGGCCGAGCCGATCGTGGGCGCCACACTCAGGGCGGCATAGCTCGCCAGGCTGGTGAGGGGGTAGATCAGGTTCGCCTGGCCCACCCCGATCCGCGACACGATGCGTGACACCAGGAACATCTGGACCGGCAGGGCCAGCAGGCTCGTGCCGATCTGGAGCGCGCTGTAAAAGATCACGAGATCCTTCTCGGTGGAGAACGAGTTTTGAAAGACGGCACTCGCCTGGTAGTCGATCAGGGCCAGGACCACCGTCATGGCAAACGCACCCAGCGCGAGCAGCTTCAAAAAGTTCGACGAGGAGACAAACCGAAAGCCCTCGGTCAGGTTGTGCCAGTAGCCCTGCGCCGGTGCGCCGGCCCGCGGTGCGGTGGCCCGGGGTCCACCGGCCGGGCGCGCCTCCTGGCGATCGCCCGCCAGCCAGCGTGGGACCATCGCCGTGAACCACACCCCAAGCCCGAGCACCACGACCCACGCCAGGATCAGGTCGTCGCCCTGGATCTGCGGAAAGAGGCTGACGGCAATGACCAACGGCGCGCCGAGAATGCCGGCGGCACGCGCCGCCGAGCCCAGGATCGGGAAGGTGCGCTTGGCCGCGCGAATATCGTAATAGTCGTTCAGCAGGGTCCACGTGTGGACCGACAGCAGGTTGCCCTGCACACGCTCGATGAGAAAGAGCCCGCCATAGATGGCGACGACGTAGGGCACGGCGCCGTCGCCAACGCGGTTGCCGGCGAGGAAGAGCAGCAGCCAGGCAGCCACCAGGACGGCGGCGATGCCGCCCAGCATCCAGGCCAGCAGGCGGCTGTTGCTGACGCGGTCCACGAGCGCCGAGTAGAGGATACTTACCGGGAAGGTGAGCAGTGCCGACAGGATGAACATCAGCGGCAGCCACTCGACGCCCAGCCGCTTCAAAAAGAGGGCGCGGCTGATCGAGGCCCCCCACAGCAGGCTGGTGCCGATGAGAAACACCAGCAGGTAGAGGATCGCCAACTTGCGGCCCTCTCCCGGCTGGACGTTTAACAGCTTGCGTAGCAGCGTGTGCACGGTTGCTCTCTTTTCTTTCGTCGCCGCTGCCTCACACGGCTCCTGTCACCACCCGGCGGGCGATCTCGACGATCTCTTCATCCGTCAGGATGCGATCCACTTCTCGCGCCCGGTCGAGTGCCTGGCCGGCGAGCTCGGCGGAAAAGGGGATACCCAGGTTGGCGGCCGCCCATTCCACGTTGGCGGACCCACTGAGCGGGCCCACCTGCACCTCGACGGCACGGCTGGTGAGGCGCGGATCGACGCCCGCATAGATGTTTGCGATCAACTCTGGCTGCGCCAGGCGCGATGCCTTCAAGATCGCGGCGCCATGAATGCCCGCGGCCGTCGAGTACGCGTTCCGTCCGACGACAGGATGCCTGGTGGGCACCGGCTCGTCCAGAACCAGGGCGGCCCACTCGACGAGCCGCGGCAGCACCGCCATCCTGTAGGCGCGCCCCCCCTCGTAGTAGAGGTTCGCCACCATCGGCTCGAGCGCCACGTTGCCGCACCGCTCGCCGATGCCGAGCACGGTGGTGTGCACACAGTCCGCCCCTGCCGCCAGCGCCGCCATGGCATTCGCCACGGCCAGCCCGCGGTCGTTGTGGCCGTGCCAGTCGATGCCGATCGGGCGTCCCTGGATCACGTCTGCACGCAAAAACTGGACGATCCGCGTCGTGCTCGCCACGCTGCAGATGCCCACGGTATCGGGGATGGTAAAGCGCGACGCGCCGTGCTCCAGGGCGGCTGTGTGCAGCACCCTCAGCGTCTCGGGCTCGGACCGCGTCGCGTCCTCACACGCAAAGTTGACCACCAGCCCCTCGTGGATGGCGCAGTCAATCGTCTCGGTCGCCCACCGCACCATCGCGCCCACGTTCCACTGCTCCACCATGAGCCGGATGGGGCTGCTGCCCACAAAGACCAGCGCCTCCATCTGCGTCCCCGCCGCCTGTCCCAGGTCGGCGATGGCCCGCACATCTTCACACTTGGAGCGTGCCAGGCAGACGAGGCGCGCGGCCGGGTTGCGCCGGGCAATGTGCGCCACGGTCGCGTGCGTGTGCTCCTTGTGTCTTGGATTCGACACTGGAAAACCGACGTCGAACGCGTCGATGCCCAGCTCCATCAGCAGGTCCACCAGCAGCAGCTTTTGCTCCAGGCTCGGATAGCGCGACAGTACACTCTGAATCCCATCGCGCAGCGTGGTATCGAGCAGCGTGGCCTGCCGCCATCTGCCCGGCACCTCGCCGGCGGGCGCCGGGGGCTGCCAGTCATAGAAGGGAAACAACCACTCTTCGTCCTTGACGCTCACCATCCCGTTTCCTTCTCCACTCGTCCCAACGCTATCTGCTATGCCAGTGCCGGCCTCTCGATCCGCGCGCCATCCCACGTCGAGCCGGCGTC
>DATHUZ010000413.1:0-8296 GCA_035461725.1 Anaerolineae bacterium | reverse complement strand
GAGATCTCCAGGATGGTCGCTTCGACGCTTGACCGCAAAGAGATCTTTGACATGATCACGGCCCGGCTCGAAGAGATGTTTCGGGTGGAAGCCGGCGCCCTGCTGTTGCTGGACGAAGAGACGGAAGAGCTCGAGTTTGTGACGAGCTGGCTCGGCGGCCGCGAGCCCCTGCGTGGGATGCGCTTGAAGGTAGGGCAGGGGGTGGCCGGGCAGGTGGCGGCCAGCCGCCAGCCCGCTGTGGTGAACGACGCGTATCGCGACGAACGCTTTTACAGCCAGGTGGATCGGACGACAGGATTTGTGACCCGGTCTATTCTCTGTGCTCCGCTGACGGTCCAGGACAGGTGCATCGGCGTCATCGAGCTCCTGAACAAGATCGACGGGGCGTTCGGGCAGGAAGACGTGGATCGCCTGGCCAACCTGGCACGGTCGCTGGCGATTGCGTTGGATAACGCGCGCTTGTACGAGGAGGCACGGCAGCTCCACGAGGCCAAGAGCCGCTTCGTGGGTACCATGGCCCGCGAGCTGCGCTCGCCGCTGACGGCGATCAAGGGCTACAGCGAGATGCTCGCTTCGGAGGTGGCTGGCAGCCCGGGCTCGCTGCGCGTGGAGAGCGTGGAGCAGATCCGGGTGAACGCCGACCGCCTGATCACGCTCATGGAGGACCTGCTCGACATTGCGCGCCTCGAGACAGGCGAGGCCAATCTGCGGCTCGAGCCCGTGGCGATCAAGGAGGTGATTGCGCAGATTACGTCGGCCTTCGAGCAGCGACTGAAGGAAAAGAGCCTGCGGCTCAGCGTCAAAGTGCCCCCGCGCCTGCCACCTGCCTACATCGACCGCGAGCGCGTTGGCCAGGTATTGGGCAGCCTGTTGACGAATGCCTATTGCTATACGCTGCCCAAGGGGAGAATCACGGTCGAAGCCCAGGTGCTCGACGCCACCTGGCGCCAGCGTGATTCCGGGTGGGCGGTCGTGTCGGTGGCCGACACGGGGATCGGGATCGGACCCGATGAACAGGCGCAAGTTTTTCAGCGTTTTTTCCGGGGCGAGCATCCTGTCGTGCGCCAGTACTCGGGGCGAGGCCTGAGCCTGTCCATCTCCAAGTCGCTTGTCGAGCTGCACGGGGGGCGGATCTGGGTCGACAGCGACCCGGGAAAGGGCAGCACGTTTCACTTTACGCTCCCTCTGACCGGAAATGGGTGATAGGCGCCAGCATGAGTGATGGTGGGCATCCGGGTCTTTCTGCTGCGCCATTCAGGCAGGATGGCAGCGGAGCATGATGATTGGGAGCCGGCCGCAGCGCCGGTTGGAGGCTCCGTGGGGGTGCGGGAGCGAGGTCACAATGCGTGAAGCACGCCGGGTGATGATCGACAACGATCTCGACGTTGTCGCAGCCCGCATGGAGGGGAGAATCCTGGCGCGCGAAATGGGGTTTGGGATCATTGACCAGGCGAGGATTGCGACGGCGATTTCAGAGCTGGCCCGAAACGCCGCCATCTATGCGCACGGGGGCGAGATCATCCTGGGGCAGATCGATCCGGACGGACGGGTGGGGCTGCAGATCGTGTGTATCGATCATGGACCTGGCATCGAGCACCTGGAAGAGCTGCTGAGAGGGCTGCAGGCCGACCTGCCCGAGCTGGCCAGGGGGTTGCGCGGCACCCAGTGCCTGATGGACGAATTCGAGATCGACTCACAAGTTGGAGTCGGCACAACGGTAAGGGTGTGCAAGTGGTTGCGGTAGTGGAGCGGTGAATGGCGGCCAAGAAAAGGATCCTGGTAGCAGAGGATGAGCCCGACATCCGGGGCCTGATCGTCTTTACCCTGCAGTATGCGGGGTTCGAGGTCGTGGAGGCTTTTAACGGGCAGGATGCGGTGGAAAAGGCGGCAGTCGTCAAGCCAGACCTGATCTTGCTCGACGTGCGTATGCCGAAAATGACCGGCTACGAGGCGTGCCAGGTGCTCAAGGCGGAAGAGGCCACCAGGCCAATCCCCGTCATCTTTTTGTCGGCGCGCGGCCAGGACGCAGAGGTCAAGTTTGGATTGGAGCTGGGCGCGGAGGAGTATATCCTCAAGCCCTTTGCGCCCGACGATCTATTACGACGTGTCGATAGCATTTTTCAGCGCCTCGCGCGCAGTGGCGTAGAGTCATGAGTGGAGTTCTGGTTAGCGGCAGCCTGATACATTACGAGACCTTTGGCCGGGGCTCGCCGGTCGTGTTCGTGCACGGCTGGCTCGGTTCGTGGCGCTACTGGGTGCCGGTCATGGAAGACCTGGCCACCGACCATCGGACGTACGCGCTCGACCTGTGGGGCTTTGGTGACTCGGACAAGGGACGCGAGACGTACGACGTCGACGGGTACGTCCAGCTCCTGCTGACGTTCATGGACGAGCTGGGGGTCATGCGCGCCCCGATCGTGGGCCACACGCTCGGCGCGGCCATTGCCGTGCGCATGGCGGCCCGGCACCCCGACCGGGTATCGAAGGTGCTGGCGGTGGGCCTGCCGTTGGCCGAAAACTGGATCAACAGAAAGCTGCTGACCGCCGGGCCGAACGACACGTTGGCACGTCTGTTCTGGCACAAACAGCGCCCGTACGGCGAGGTAGAGATGGCGGTGCCCAAGATGGCCAAAAACGCCATCGCGCTCACCATTCAGTCCGTGGCCCGGGTGGACCTGCACGACACGCTCGACGACATCGAAGTGCCGCTCCTGACCGTGTATGGCGATAGGGACGTGGTGGTGGATCCGTCGCAGGTGGACGTGCTGGAGGAGAACCACTATGCGGCGCGGGCCATCGTGCTCGACGATGCTTATCACTTTCCCATGCTCGACCAGACCGCCAGGTTTGCACGCCTGCTGCGTGACTTTCTCGATATCGATACGCCCGAGCAGCTCCAGGAGCTGACGATCAAGCGCGAGTGGCGAAGGCGGACTCGCTGAGTTGGAAGGCTGGCATGTCGCAGCCTTCCAACCTACCAACCTTCCAGCTCTTCTGAGCGCCAAGACCCCCCGGATTTGACGAATTCTGAAAACGCCTGTATCTTATGCTATGCGCTTGGGGGTGGTTGAGTCCCGGTGGGCTCCGCGGTCTTCAAAACCGTCTGAAGGGTGCTGCAGAGGCAGCCTTGGTGGGTTCGACTCCCATCCACTCCCGCTCGTTGCTCCCCTGGATGACCTGTTGCATTCACCGGCATTCGATTGAGAGTTGAGCTTGAACCGAGAGCAATCGTGGGTGCGTTTGCAAAAGCTGTTTGTCGACACTGACCGCCGGTTTGCGCTGGCGATGATGGTGGCGCTGGCGCTGGCGGTAGGGGTGCTGGTCGGTGTATACGTCGCTGTCCTGTCGCCGCTCCTGGCCCTGATCGGAGCCGTGGCGGCGGTGGGTGGCCTGTTGATGCTGCGCGACACCCGGTGGTCACTCATCGCGCTCATCGGCCTGATTTGCTTGCTTCCCTTTGGCGCGCTTCCGTTCGATCTCGGTTTCACGCCCACCTTCCTCGACATCGCCCTGATCGCGCTCTACTTTGTCTGGATCGCCCGGATCGCGACCGGAAAAGCGGGCCACCTGGTCGGCACGGCGCTTGGCATGCCGGTCCTCGTCTTTCTGATGCTGGCCTGTGCCTCGTTTGTGGCCGGGCTCGGCCATTCGTCGCTGAACTCCTACGTGCTGCGCCACTTTGCCGAGCTCCTGCTCAGCATTGCCCTCTTTTTCGTCGTGGTCAATACGGTGCAGACCCGCGCGCAGCTCCGCCTGATGGTGATGGTCGTTGCGCTGGCGGGTTTCGCGGCGGCGCTGGTGGGCGTGATCCTCTATGTGATCCCGCCTGCCTGGAGCATCCGCATCCTGTCTATGCTCGGTCGTGTGGGCTATCCCACCGGCGACGGCGTGCTGCGCTACGTCGAAGACAACCCCGACCTGGCGATGCGCGCGATCTCGACCAGCACCGACCCGAACGTGCTTGGCGGGCTCCTGATCCTTGTCACGGTGTTGACCGTCTCGCTCCTCTTTTCGAGACAGCCGCCGCTGCCACGGTGGGTGCTGGGTGGGATGGCCCTGGTCGACGCGCTCTGCCTCTATCTCACCTATTCGCGCGGCTCGATGGCCGGCCTCGTGGCCGGGCTGGGACTGCTCGCCCTGATCCGGTACAGGCGCCTGATCCCGGCCATGGCGGCGGGAGGCCTGCTGCTCCTCTTGCTGCCGCAGACCCAGGGCTATGTGCAGCGCTTTGTAGAGGGAATCCAACTGCAAGATCTGGCGACGCTGATGCGGCTGGGGGAATACAAGGACGCGTTCGCGCTGATTGCCCGGCATCCCTGGATCGGGGTAGGCTTTGTGAGCGCGCCGGAGATAAGTCTATATATCGGCGTGTCGAACGTCTATTTGCTCATCGCCGAAGAGATGGGGTTCCTGGGACTGGCTCTCTTTTTTGCGATCATGCTGCTCTTTGCGCGCGAGGTATGGCGGGTCTGGCCGCGCCTGCGGCACCAGCCCGAGCTGGAGGGCATCGCCCTCGGCTTCGCGGCGGCGCTGGCCGGTATCATGGTGGGCGGGATCTTTGATCACTATTTCTTTAACCTCAACTTTCCACACTCGGTCGCGATCTTTTGGCTCTACCTCGGGTTGGCGATGGCAACGGTGCGCCTGGGCCAGGAGGAGAGCCCCGCTATCAGAGATTAGCTATTGCGCTCTTGCTCTTCGAGGAGAAGTGTGGTACAATCTGGATGTTGCCGGCCCGGAGTGTGAGGCCGGCAAGCGCGCGAGCCATTTTTCGACATCATGGGAGGAGGGGCCATGGAGATCAAAACGGAGGCGATGAAGCGCTGTGAGGTGGTCACAGTGTCGGGACGGATCGACAGTTCGACCGCCCCGGAGCTGGAGGAGGTGCTGCTCGGCCTCATCCAGGCGGGCCAGAAAAACATCGTCGTCAACCTGGGCGATGTCGACTTTATCAGCAGCGCCGGGCTCAAAGCCCTCTTGTCGGCGCTCATGAAGGTGCGCAAGAAGGTGCCGCCGGGAGACCTGGTGATCAGCCAGATCGATCCCGAGCTGAAAGAGAGCTTTGAGCTGGTGGGCTTTGACCGGCTCTTCAAGTTCTACGACGATGATGTGCGCGCGGTGGGAAGCCTGTAAGGCTGCCGGCTGCCAGCCTGGTAGATGAGACCGCCTTGCCCGCCGGGTTAAGCGCGGTCTCTTTTTTTTATAGAGAGCACAATGGACGATTTCGTGGAAGATGAGGTGCGGCACGATACGTTGCGGCTAAAGGCGGTGCTGGACAATGTGCCGGTGGCCACGCTCTGGGTGGCAGAGGCAGCACGCGCTGCCGGCCTGGACAGGCGGGTAGTGTCGCAGATCGAGCTGGCGGTGGACGAGGTGTGCGCCAACGTGGTGGAGCACGCTTATGCAGGGATGGACGCCGGCGAGATGGAGGTGACCTGCGCGCTCGAGGTCGAGGGGTTTGTGGTGCGCGTGCGCGACTGGGGGGTCAGTTTCGATCCCGACGCGGTCGACGAGCCAGACGTGACAGCGCCGCTCGAGGAGCGAGGCCTGGGCGGGCTGGGACTCTTTTTGGTGCGCCAGGTGATGGACGAGGTCGACTTTTCTTTTAGCCGGGTACGCGGCAACGAGCTGGTGATGGTCAAGAGGTTGGAGGGTGGCGGATAGGAAGGGCAGAGAGAGAAGCGGGTGGCAGCATACCCTCTACGCCCTGCTCGTCGGTGGCGGTGGGTTCGCCTTCCTGATCTATCGGCTGGCGACGACGCCTCACGAGGTCGACTGGCTCCCGATTTTTGTGTTCACCGCGCTGTCACTCCTCGTGCAGCGCTCGAGCTTTCATCTCGGGTCTCCGGTGGTGCACAGCCTGGCGGGGGTGATCGACGTGGCGGCGGTGCTCGCGCTGGGGCCGGCGGGCGGCGCCAGTGTGGCGGCGCTGAGCGGGATGGGCTACCTGGAGCTGAGCGCGGCCCGGCACCGGCGCTTCACCGGGCGCCATCTGTTCGAGCTTCCCCTCTTTAACGGCGGACTGAAGGCGCTCCTCGCCCTGCTGGGCGGCTTTTTATACCTCGAGCTCGATGGTCCACTTCCCCTGACCGCGCTGAACGGCGAGACGGCCCTGGCGGCCGGTGTGCTGGCGCTCACCTGGTTCATTTTCGACCATGCCGGCTGGGCGGTGTGGGATTACCTGGAAGGGGGCGCCGACCAACTGCAGCGCTTTG
The DNA here is from genome assembly GCA_035461725.1 of Anaerolineae bacterium. Classification (GTDB taxonomy): domain Bacteria; phylum Chloroflexota; class Anaerolineae; order JAAYZQ01; family JAAYZQ01; genus JAFGIA01. Next base: position 2,081 of record DATHUZ010000413.1, on the reverse strand, counting down.
CGCGCGATGCCTTCCCCACTTCGTTCTTTACCGAGCTGCTGCCCCTGCCGTTCAGTGTCATCCTCGCCCTCGTCTACACCCGCCTGGAGTGGGCGCCGTTTGCTCTGCTGGCCGCCGTGGTGGTGGCGGTGGCGGTGCTGGTGCAGCGCTGGGCCGCCGCGCGGAACGAGCTGGTGCAGCGGGTGGCCGAGCTGTCGACGATCGAGCAGGTGGGACGCGAGATCGCGCAGGCCGAGCTCGACGTGGACGAGCTGGCGCTGCTCATGTACGAGTGCACCCGCGACGTCACCGACGCCACGATCTTTCACCTCGGGCTCTTTCATGGCGACGAGTATACACTCAAGCTCTGGGTGCACCGCGGCGAGCGGGTGCCCGAGCAGACCTTCCGCCTGCCCCCCGGCGTGGGGCTGGTGACCTGGATGCGCGACACGGGGCAGCCGCTGCTGGTGCGCGATTTCGTGCGCGAGATGGAGACACTGCCGGCCCGGCCGGCCTACGTATCGGAAGACCCGCCCCGCTCGGCCGTGTATGTCCCGCTGCTCGCCGGCGACACGGTGGTGGGCACCATGTCGGTGCAGTCGTTCCGGCGTGCGGCCTATGGCGACAGCGAGCTGCGCGTGCTGCAGGCGATGGCCAACCAGGCCGCCGTGGCCATTCAGAAGGCGCAGCTCTACGAGCAGGAGCGCAAGCGCGTGCGCCAGCTCGAGACGATCCAGCAGGTGAGCCGCCAGGTGACCGCCACGCTGGAGCTAAAAGAGCTCTTTCCACGCGTGGTGCGCCTGATCCGCGAGAGTTTCGGTTACTATCACGTGGTGATCTATAGCGCCGACCCTGACCGGCGCCGGCTGTCGTTCCAGGCGAGCGCCAGCGCCGGCGAGTGCGACGTCACCTTTGACGTGCAGTGGGGCGAGGGGTTGATCGGCTGGGTGGCCGAGCATGGCCAGCCGGCCCTCGTGAACGACGTGGCCGGCGATCCCCGCTACCGCAGCGTGAACGCACTCGACGAGACCGAGTCCGAGCTGGCGCTGCCCCTCTTGCTGGAGGACGAGCTGGTGGGCGTGCTCGACGTGCAGAGTGATCACCAGGACGCCTTTGGCCCCGACGACCTCTTTAGCCTCGAGACGCTGGGAACACAGATCGCCATCGCCATCCAGCAGGCCCGCCTGTACGAGGCCGAGCAGCAGCAGGCGTGGCTGTCGACGGCGCTGTTGCAGGTCGCCGACGCGATGAGCCAGGTGCCCGACATGGACGCGGTACTGACCACGATCGTCCGCCTGACGCCGATCCTGGCCGGCGTGGACCGCTGCGCGATCCTCCTCTGGGACGAGGAGAGCGAGAGCTTTTTGCCGGCCCAGACCCACGGCCTGACGCGCGACAGGCGCGAGATGTTCGAGCAGATGGTCTTTCCCGCCGGATCGATGCCGGCCCTCGACGTGCTGCGCGCCGACAAGGGGGTGCTGCTCGTGAGTGCCGGCGAGGACGGTGGCCTGATCCCCTCGGCGCTGGCCGAGACGTTCGACATGCGCGAGGTGGTCTTGTTGCCACTCCTGGCCCTGGGTGAGCTGCTGGGTGTGATGATGGTCGACTATGCCGGGCGCGAGCACCACTTTAGCGAGCGCGTGGTGGGCATGCTGACCGGGATCGCCAACCAGGCGGCGATGGTGCTGCAGACAGCGCGCCTGGTGCAGGCGCAGCAGGAAGAGGCCTATGTGTCGATGGCGCTGCTGCAGGTGGCCGAGGCGGTGAGCCGCTCGCCCAACCTGCAAGAGACGCTGGCGTCGGTGGTGCGCATCACGCCCATCCTGGTCGGTGTGGAGATGAGTGCGATCCTGGTGTGGGAGCCGGACCTGGGGGCTTTTTTACCGGCCGAGCAGTACGGCCTCGACAGGGAGAGGGCCGTCCTGTTCGAGGCGCTGCGCCTCGACAGGAGCGACCCGCTGGCGCAGGCGATGCTGGCGGGCGACGCCTTTGTGCAGATCGGGGACCTGCCCGGCTCCACGGCGGTCGCCGAGGTGGTGACCGGGGCGGCGCTCGTGCTGCCGCTGCTGAGCAAGGCCGATTTGCTGGGCATGATGGTGGTC
>DATHUZ010000412.1:0-3378 GCA_035461725.1 Anaerolineae bacterium | reverse complement strand
ACGTTCGAAGCGATCTCTACTCCCTGGGCATCGTCCTGTACGAGATGCTGACCGGGGATGCCCCCTTTGTCGCCGACAGTCCGTGGGCGGTGATGCGCGACCAGATTGAGACGGTGCCGGCTTCCGTCAAGATCGACCGCCCGGATGTGCCAGACTGGCTGGCCGCCATCGTCACCAGGGCGCTGGCCAAGGATCCGGAGCTCCGATTCCAGACCCCCGGCGATATGCTCGCCGTCCTGCGCTACGGCACGATGCCGCCGGCCAACCTGAGCGCTTTGGCACACACGCCGACGCCGCGACCTGCCCCCCGCCGGCGCCCCGCATCGCGGCAGTCCGTGCAGATCGTGGCCCTCGCCTGCATAGCCGCCTTGCTTCTTATCACGTTAGCGGTGCTGGTGGTGATGGTTTTGAGTGGAGAGGAGGCCAGGGCGAGCAGAGAGGATCTGGAAGCCGGCCTGAACCCAGTCACCACCGCCCCTCAAATAGAGGACTCTGCGTCATTGGCTGCTGCCGAGCCCGTATCGTCCGGCCCGTCTGTCACGCCCACACCCCTGCCCCCTGTTGCAGCAGATGTCGTCACCCCGACGCTCACCTCCGCGGACACGAGCCGCACTCCGACGCCGTCTCCGACCGTCACCGCCACGGCGAGTCGCACGTCTACGGCCACGCTCGGCGGCGTGACCGTCACCGCTTCCCTCACCCCGAGCCGGACTGCGACGGCGACGCGCACCCGCACCCCGTCGCCCACATTGCCGCCCGGATTGATCGCCGATTTCGAGACCTTTGGCACCTGGAAGCGGGGAGACGAGGACAACGGTACCTTTGCCCAGTCCAACGTCCAGGTCCACCAGGGCGCGTACGCCGGACGATTGGACTATCACTTTGATACGCAGGCCAACGACTATGTGGTGTTCATGCAGACGCGCGCCATCTCGGGGCAGCCGAAGGGGATTACCGGTTGGGTGTACGGCGATGGCTCCGGCTACCTGCTCAATGCATGGATCAAGGACAAAGGCGGGCAGGTGTGGCAGGTCCCACTCGGCGCCGTGAGGCACACAGGGTGGCAGGAGATGGCCGGGGCGATCGACGTGAACCAGCCGTGGCCGTGGACGCACATCAGTGGACCGGACAACCAGGTCGTCGACTACCCGGTCTCATTCGTGGCGTTGGTGCTGGACGACGTGCCGGACACGAGCACGCGGTCGGGGACGATCTATGTCGACGATCTGCGTGCCGGCGACGATGCACCCGCTCATCCTCCCAGCTCGACTCCGCGCCCTGCGGCCACCACGCCGGTCGCTCCTGGACCCACCATCCCGCCGCCGTCGGTCACGCCGCCGCCGGGGTCAGCCGCCCCTGTCATCGATTTCTGGGCGGACGAGACGACCATCTCGCAGGGCGCCTCGACCACTCTACGCTGGCACGTCGAGAATGTGCGGGAGATCTATCTCGACGGAGCGTCGGTGACAGGGCCTGATGGCAGCAAGGTGGTGCAGCCGGCACAGACCACCACATTTGAGCTGCGCGTGGTGCACGCCGGCGGCGAGGAGCGCCGGCAGTTGACGATCACCGTTACTGCGGGTCAGGGTGGCACCCTGTCGGTCACGAGTGAAGGAGCCGTGGATGGGAGTGCGAGTGGTTCCGCTCTGGTCAAGCCTTCCATCATCGTCGGCGACGAACTCCTCGATACCGCTTTTGGACCTTACGAGGATCCGCAGCAGGGTACTCTCAGCTTTGACTTTTCCGGCGTTCCAGACGGGGCGATCGTCGAGTCGGTCGAGCTCGCCTTCTTCCAGGTGTCCGTCGAGGGCGAACCCTACAATAACCTCGGAGCCTTTTTCCTCAGGCACGTCGAATATCACAATGGGCCGAGTTATGGCTCGCCGGACCTGGGATCGCTATCGTTGCCGTTCGTTGAGCGCCCTGGTGAATGGTATGTGGTCAGACACACGGACCTGATCGGTTGGGTCCAGAAGCTCCTCAATGCGGGAGAGAAGCGCGTCCAGTTTCGCCTGAGCTTTGGAATCGACAAGTTCGTGAACGGTCGCACCGACGCGATCTGGATCGAGTCGGGCGAGAACTCGAAAGGCACAGGCAACCTCCCACGGCTGACGATCACGTACCGGTAGCAAGGACGACGCGCCCGCACACACCAGATTTGTTGGATTTCGCACTTTAGCAGTATGTGTCATTTCTTCCTGACAACACGTCAGTGTACTCCCCGCCAATGTACCCGGCAGGGGTATTGACAAGCAGCCACAATCGTGGTATAATTTAAACGTTTAAGCCGCAAGGCTTCTTTTTTGAATGTAGTAGTTAAACGTTTAAGTTAGGGTGAAGGATGACGACAATCAAGGATGTAGCCCGCAGAGCGGGCGTATCGATCGCCACCGTCTCCTATGTGCTCAACGGCACCGGCGCCGTGAGCGAGCCGACCCGGCAGAAGGTGCTGCGGGCCGTCGAGCAGCTCGGTTACCGACCCAGTGTCATCGCCCAGGGGTTGCAGGCGCGGGCCAGTCGCATGATCGGCTATTCCTGGCAGCCGATGCCGCCCGACCAGTTTAACCCCATCCTCGAAAAGTTCCTGCACGGCATGGCCGAGGCCGCTGCCCGCCACGGGTACCACGTCCTCGCCTTTCCTTCCACCAGCCCGTCCGACGAAGTGGCTCCTTATCGCGAGATGGTCGAGACGGGCCGCGTGGACGGTTTTGTCCTGTCCAATACCAACCTCGATGACCCGCGCATTCAATACTTGCTCGACGCCGACTTTCCCTTCGTCGCTTTTGGCCGCTCGAACGCCGGTCTGGACTTTCCCTGGGTGGATGTGGATGGCGTGGACGGCGTGGAGCAGGCAGTCAGACACCTGGTAGAGCTCGGGCACCGGCGCATCGCGTGCCTTGCCTGGCCCGAAGACTCGCTCACCGGCCAATATCGCCTGCAGGGCTACTGCCGCGCGATGGCAGACGCTGGCTTGGGCGTTGAGCCGGAGTGGATCGTCCGCACGGGCAACTTTTACCAGGAGGCGCACCGCGACGCGAGGCCCTGGTTTGCGCTGTCGCTGGATCGTCGCCCGACCGCCGTTGTGGCGCTCACCGACCTGATGGCGATGGGCGTCATGAATGCCGTCGTCGATGCGGGCCTGGCTGTTGGCGGCGACGTCGCGGTGATCGGCTTTGACGACTCGCCCGTCGCCGGCTATTTGCAGCCACCCCTCACCAGCTTGCGCCAGCCCCTCGCTGAGGTCGGTGAGCTGGTCGTCACGATGTTGATCGACCTGGTACGCGGCCAGGCGCTGGCGCGTTCGCAGGTGCTGCTCCGCCCGCGCCTGATCGTGCGTGACTCGACCCTCCGGTCACGGCTCGGATCGTGAGTACATAT
>DATHUZ010000411.1:0-3384 GCA_035461725.1 Anaerolineae bacterium | reverse complement strand
CGCGCTGCGCACGCGCTTCCGACAGCTCGATCACCCGGTCGGTGCGCGTGTAGCCGGGCGCGACGTTGTTGATCGTGATCCCGTCGGCCGCCACCTGGGCCGACAGCGTCTTGGCCAGCGCCACGACCCCGGCGCGGTAGACGTTCGACAGGAGCAGGTTGTCCAGCGGCTGCTTGACCGACACCGACGTGATGTTGACGATGCGCCCCCACTGCTGCACGCGCATCGCCGGCAGCACCGAGCGGATGAGGCGCACGGCGCTCATCAGTGTCAGCTCATGGGCGGCGTGCCAGGCGGCGTCGTCGAAATCGTCGAAATAGCCGGCGGGTGGCCCGCCGTTGTTGGTCACCAGGATATCGATGCGGCCGAACCGCCGCAGCGTCTCGTCGGCCAGGTGCAGGATCTGGCTTGGGTCGGTCAGGTCGGCCTTCAGGTAGGTGACCCCGGCGCCCGTCTCGGCCTCGATGTCGGCCGCGGTGGCCTGGAGCGCGTCACAGTCACGCCCGTTGATGATGACGCTGGCGCCGTTGCGCGCCAGCTCGGCCGCGCACGCCTTGCCCAACCCCCTGCTCGACGCGGCGACGATGGCGACTCGATCTTTCAGTCCCAGCTCCATGACGTCCTCCTCTGCCTTACTTGTGCGCACTGTCACAGAGTATAGTATAGCACAGACGGGGTGAGGGGCAAAAAAGGGGGAGAGGTAGATTGGTAGGCTGGTAGATTGGTCAGTCCCCAATCACCAATTTACCAATTCCCAATCCCGAGTCTACCAATCCCCACACTCGTCTTGACATCCCACACAAGACCAGCTATAATGCCTGCACAAGAGGTAAGAGGTCAGATGACTGAAGAGGGTCTTCAACCACTCAGAACGGACAGGCAGCCGCTGGCGGCACGCGCTCAGCAGTACCTGCTCGGCCTGATCGAGAACGGCACCTACCAGCCTGGCGAGCAGCTTCCGTCCCAGGCCGACCTGGCCACGCAGCTCGGCATCTCGCGCCCCACGCTGCGCGAGGCGCTGCTCAACCTGGAGCAGGAAGGGCTGATCGTGCGCAAGCATGGCGTGGGCACCTTTGTCGCGCCCGGCTCGGGCCGGCGGCTGGAGAGTGGCCTGGAACGGCTGGAGAGCGTGTTGGAGCTTGCCGCCCGCCACGGCCTGGTGACCGATTTCGCCGAGCTCGAGGTAGAGGAGCGGCAGGCCGGGGAAGAGGAAGCCGCGCCGCTGCAGGTGGACGAGGGCACGCCTGTGACCGAGGTGCGGCGCGTGATCGTCGTCGACGGCACGCCGGTGGCGTACATGGTTGACCTGTTGACCTCGTCGCATCTGCCGGCGTCGTGCATCGACGACACGTTCAAGGGCTCGGTCCTCGACCTCTTGCGCTGCAATCCCGACCTGGGCCTGGCAGGAGCCGTGGCCGAGATCGTCGCGCTCGACGCTGCGGGGTTCCTGGTAGACAAGCTCAAGGTCAAGCCGGGGCAGGCGATCCTGCTGCTCGAAGAGACGCTGTTCGACGTCGAGAACCGGCCGGTCGGGTTCTCGCGCAACTATTTCATCCCCGACTTTTTCCGTTTTCACGTGGTGCGGCGATGACCAACACTGTCATTGCGAGCGAGCGCCAGCGAGCGAAGCAATCCCCACCTACGATTACGTCAGAGATTGCTTCGGCCCAAACGACGGGGCCTCGCAATGACACGATCGTATGAGGTGAGACGAATGCACGACCACATTCTGGGTCTAAAATGCACCATCTGCGGCGCCGAGTACCGCACCGGCGAGATCGAGTACGTCTGTCCCAATCACGGCGACGACGGCATCGTCGACGTCGTGTACGATTATGACCGCATCGGGCAGCGGATCAACCCTGCGGCGCTCGCCCAACAACCCACGCGCTCGATCTGGCGCTACCTGCCGCTGCTGCCGGTGGATCCTGCGGTCGTCGACCCGCTCATCCACGGCACGGTGCTCGGCAGCGTGGGCTGGACGCCGCTCTACAAAGCACCGCGCCTGGCCGCAGGTCTCGGTCTGCAGCACCTCTGGATCAAGGACGACGGCCGGCAGCCCACGGCATCGTTCAAGGACCGGGCGTCGGCCATCGCCGTCGTCAAGGCGCGCGAGCTCGGCTACGACGTGGTCACCACGGCGAGCACGGGCAACGCGGCCGCGGCGCTGGCCGGCCTGTCGGCCGCGGTGGGCCAAAAGAACGTCATCTTTGTGCCGCGCACCGCGCCCGAGGCCAAGGTCGCCCAGCTCCTCGTCTATGGCGCCCGCGTGCTGCTCGTCGACGGCACCTACGACGACGCGTTCGAGCTCTGCCTGCAGGCCGCTCCCGAGTTCGGCTGGTACAACCGCAACACGGGGTATAACCCGTACATGAGCGAGGGAAAAAAGACGGTCGCGTACGAGATTTGGGAGCAATTGGGAATGCCGGGAATCGGGGAGCGGGGAGCAGGGAACCGGCTGCCCGCTACCCGCTACCCGCTATCTGTCATTGTACCCGTCGGCGACGGCTGCATCATCGGCGGCGTGCACAAGGGCTTCAAGGACCTGCTGGCGCTGGGGTGGATGGAGGAGATGCCGCGCATCATCGGGGTGCAGGCGGAGGGGTCCTCGCCGCTGGTCGACGCCTGGGAGCGCGGGCTGGAAGGCTGGGACATGCAGCCGGTCGCCGCCCACTCGGTGGCCGACAGCATCGTCGCCGGCCTGCCCCGCGACCGGATCAAGGCGCTGCGGGCCGTGCGCGACACCGGCGGTGCCTTCCTGCGCGTGTCCGACTCCGAGATCCTGGCCGCCATTCCCGCCCTGGCGCGTGGTGCCGGCGTCTTTGCCGAGCCCGCGGCGGCCGCGGCCTACGCCGGCCTGGTCAAGGCCGTGACCGAGGGCCTCGTTGGCCCGGCCGACCACGTCGTCGTCCTCGCCACCGGCTCCGGCCTGAAGGACGTGGCGTCGGCGAGGAAGGCGGTGGGAGAGGCGACGCTGGTGCGGGCGGATTTGGCCGATGTGAAGCGGGCTATCGGGACTGGTGGATTGGTAGATTGGTCCCAATCTACCAATCTACCAATCTACCAATCTACAATTTATCAAGGAGATCCAACATGATCGACCTGACCATCAACGAACAAAAGCTCAAACGTGCCGTCGAGCGGGCGCGGGAGCGGAATATCATCATCCCGACGTTCGCGCAGATGAAGGACCCGTCGCTCATCCCGGCGGGGATCAAGGAGCAGCTGACGGGTGTGGGGCTGTGGGACGTCGACTCGCGCAATCTGTTCCGGATCACGTGGAAGAACGAGCCGACGGCGCACGGGGGCGGATTCGGCGGGGTTAACTACCTGGAGCTGCCGCCGTCGCTGACGGGCGTGCCGGCGCGGATCATTGCCCTCGTC
>DATHUZ010000410.1:0-4220 GCA_035461725.1 Anaerolineae bacterium | reverse complement strand
AGCTGTGGTACAGCCCGGGCAGCCTTTTCGGCAGCGGGTACGCGGCCAGGTCGCCAATCTCTAATAGACGTGGCAGCAGGTCTTCCAACACCAGGGCAGCGTACAAAAAGTTGCCCTCCGCCGCGTGTGCGATGCCGTCGGCCAAGGACCGCCGCGACTCCTCCGCCACGTCGCGCAGCCGCCCCCGCACATAATCGCGCACGTCGTCCACGTCCGGCGGCGCGTCCTCCAGCAAGTCCAGCGGATCCAGGCCGCGAAAGTGCTTGAGCACCTCGGGCGACGGCCGCGTCGTCGCCAGCACCCGCACCCGCGCCGGTAGGTCGTCCAGCTTGGCCAGCAGGCGAGCGATGTCCGTTGCGCCCCGGTACGTCACGGCCTCGTCGAGGGCGTCGACTAGAAGCAGGATCGTGTCGTCGAACCCGTTCTCGTACAGCCGTTGCAGCGGCCTGCGCAGCGCGATGTTAAAGCTCCGCTCCTCGCCCAGTCCCGCCAGGTTGAGCGTGTTGATCCCTGTGACACTGCCGCCGGCCATCACCGTGCCCACATGCTGATCGATGTCGACCACGGCACGATCGGATAATGTCGCCAGCAAAGCGGCTTGAAACTTGGGCACCTTGCTGAGCAACTGCTCCGCAAGGCTGCGAGCCATCGCCTCCGGGTCCGTCGTGCCGGTGCCGGCCATGCAAAAGTGCGCCGCCTTGACGTGGTCGCGAATGCGCTGGAGCCGGCCTCTGTCGATCGGATCGGCCAGAGACGGCCCCACGCCCGCCAGCCAGGCCATGATCATGCTCTTGCCGGTGCCCGGACCCCCCGAGATGATCAACAGCCGCTCGCCGGTGCCTTCCAACCAGTGAAGGACGACAGGCAGCAGCCACGTGCGGCCCGTAAAATGGTCGATGTTTTTCGTCACACCTGCCGGCAACGCGAGCGCCATGTCTGCCCCCTCCGCGACCACATTTCCGTGCCGCGCGCAACCGGATCGCGGGTCCCACGCGGTCTAGTCGCCCCAGTCCACCCCGGTCACCTCACCCGACACGGTGCCCAGATCCTGGACTATGTGTACCGAATCGCCCGTTCCGTGGAAGCCGACCAGCCGGCCGAGCACGTCTTTCACCGTCTGGTTGACGTCAAAGCTGCCCTCGAGCGTCGCGGCGTCAACGCCGACTACCACTCCCGATTCGTGGATCGTGCCCACCCTCTGGATCACCGAACGGAGCTTGTTGGCGGTTTCGGTGCCGGCATCGGCTCGCTCGGGGAGGATGACACCATCGGGCAGGCGGGTATAGAGCACGGGCACGCCCCATTCGACATTGACCGGCCCGTCATAGCTGGCCGGCATGTCCTGGTATATTGCCAGGCGGCCGAGGGTCATGGCCTCGTCCAGAGACAGGCCGGCTGCCAGCGCGCCATAGAATGCGCGGGCAAAGACAATCGCCTGCGAGTCGATCACGGCGTACTGCATGGCGACGACCGCAGGGATCCTGCGGTACGCCAGCGCCCCCGCCACGCCATCCCAACGCGACTGCTCGCTCCCCAGTCCAGAGTAGCACGCGCCGAACACGGCGAGCCGCACGTCTGCTTGCTGGAGCTGCTGCGCCAGCAGATCGGCAGGCACCCGGATCTGCGAGTTCGTCGCCTTGTCCTCGACAAAAAAGAGCACACCCTGGTCCACACTCGCCCCGCGTGTGAAGCGATCTCGGTGAGTCTCGACCGTCCCGTGGCCGACAAAGTGGAAAATGAACGCGGAGCCGGCCCCGCGCAGGGCATCCGCCACGTCGAGCGGCGTGGCGTGCATCAGTACGGGCTCGGGAGTGATAGCCACGCCGTCGACGTCCAAGTCCGCCAGCGCTTCGCGGATGTTCGACACCTCCCTGTCCAGCTTTAGCTTCGCCTGTCCCTCCGGTGAGGCGGCGGCGACGATGATCGGGAGGCAAGTAAGAGTGGAATCCGAGCGGGCCGGCCCGGGATGCGGGATAGGCAGCGGCTCATGGCGGACGATCGAGATGCGTGGGTCGAGCGCCAGAAACCCGCGCATCGAATCGGATCCGCCGAGTGGATCGTGGTACGTGTACTCCCACGGCCATTTTTTCAGAGCCTGGTCCCCGAAGATCAAACGCAGGCGCACCCCACCCTTGTTGCCCACCTGGTTGAGCGCCTGCTCGTACAGTTTGCGGATCTCCCCCTCGGGCAGTAACCAGTTGGCCAGTCCCTTGCCAAGCGTGACGAGCTGCCGCCACTCGATGGCCTTGCCGGCAAGGAAGGGCAGCAGACCGGCATCGGGGCCAACGTCTGTCTGCACGCGGACGGGCGATCCTGTCTCCCCAACCTCGGGCGTTGGGAGCAGCGTAACCTCACACGCATCGTCACCTGTCACGCCCGTCAGATAGAGCTTGAAATCGATATACTCTCTTGGCTTCATCGCGCCCCCCCTTTCATCGCACCGTGTGATGCCCAGCTTCGAGCTCTGCTGTGCGACGAGGCACGTGTGATGGCGACCTGGGGGTCAGCAGCGCCTCGCAAAACAGCAGCGCCAAGGTACTCGGCTCGTCGTGCCGATCTGCACCCTCCCTGCCATATCAAGATTATAAACCGTAACCCCCCGAAAGTCAACGCCCCTCTTGACCTCATTCCGTCAACCTTGTCACTGCCCGCCGCGGACGGCAATCGGATCAGATTTGACGATCTTGCCCGAGCGCAGCAGGCCATCAAACAGCCGAACAGTGACTTGGCAACTACCACGCTTTCTGCTATAATCCCCCTCGTCTGTCACCATGCACGAGGAGGAGCATACGATGAGTGAGGTCCGGCTGGGCGTGATCGGCGGTTCTGGTGTGTACGACATCGAGGCGCTGACCGACGTCGAACAACGTTTGATTCAAACCCCGTTTGGAGAGCCTTCCGACCAGATCGTGATCGGCACGTTGGGCGGCAAGCGGATCGCCTTCCTTCCGCGCCATGGCCGTGGCCACCGGCTGACCCCCACCGAGGTACCCTACCGCGCCAACATCTGGGCGCTCAAGAGCCTTGGTGTGGAGAGGATCATCTCTATCAGCGCCTGTGGCAGCATGAAAGAAAAATACGCGCCGCGCCACATCGTCATCCCCGACCAGATCTATGACAACACGAAAAACCGTGTCTACAGCTTTTTCGGCAGTGGATTGGTCGCGCACATCAGCTTCGCCGAGCCCTTTTGCCCCCACCTGCGCCAGGTGTTGGCCACCGCCGTCGAGCGCGCTGGCGGCACCCTGCACGTGGGCGGTACCTTTATCACCATCGAGGGGCCCCGCTTTAGCACCTGCGCCGAGAGCCAGATCTATCGCTCGTGGGGCGTCGATATCATCGGCATGACGGCCGTGCCCGAAGCGCAGCTCGCCCGTGAGGCCGAGATCTGCTACGCCACCATGGCCCACGTCACTGATTACGATGTCTGGCACGAGGAAGAAGAGTCGGTCAACGTCGAGATGCTCATCGCCAACCTGATGGCCAACGCGGCGCTTTCCAAGCAGACCCTCGCCGAGCTGGTGCCTCTGCTCGACGACGAGCGCCCTTGCGATTGCGGCCAGGCGCTCGCGACCGCCATGATCACCCGGCGCGATCTGATCCCGTCGGACGTGATCATAGATCTGGCACCGATTGTAGGGAAATACTTTTAGAAAGAAACGTACTCGTCGCCCACCAGGTCTGACCTGTCGACGCCCAACACGTCGAGCAGCTCCGAGATCATGCCGGCCTTTTGCACCGCGTCCTGCTTGCTCCAGGTGCGCGACTTGACCTCCATGTACGAGTCCTCGCGCTGTGGCTGCGTCAGGCTGTCGAGGTTGACGGCAAAGTCGACGCCCCGGTACTTGATGCGCCACCGGCGGCGGATCTTGTCGACCCTTCGCTCGGCGTGCGGTTGAAAGTACTCACGGTAGAAGCGCAGGCTGCGATCCGCGTCGGCGGTAAAGCGCGAGCGTGACAGGATGACCGAGTCGTCGTACTCCCGCTCTCTGGTCGGCCCGCGCAGCGTGAGGTTGTAAATCGGCCGCGTCTCCAGGCCGCCGTCCACCAGGTAATCCTCCCGGTAGCGGATGATCCCCGCGTCGGGGTCCTTGAAGAAAAAGTAGGTGTCGTACTGCTTGCGCTCGCTCGGCTTGATGACCATCACCTCGGTGCACTCGTTGAGGGTCTTGATCAGCCGCTCCTGGTCGGGAATGCGCACTTTGACCTGTACCTCGTAC
>DATHUZ010000409.1:0-2849 GCA_035461725.1 Anaerolineae bacterium | reverse complement strand
GACGCAAATCGACTATAATAGACCGTGGGCCGGGTGGATTTGCAGAACACCTTCGTGGGAACATAGACGTGAGTTGATGCGTTATAATGCTTGGGATACCGGCGATCCACCAGGCCCCTGGGGAGGTAGATGTTGCGAGGTAGTTTGCGAGGGAAAATCATCGCCTGGTCCTTTGTGCCCACGGCGATCATTCTGGTTGCCGTGGCGCTGGTCAGCCTGTACGCCTACCAGCGCGTGACCGAAAACCTGGTCATCGAGCGTGACGAGGAGCTGATTCGCCTGTCGGCCCAGCTCCTCGGGCGCGAGCTGACCTCGTACGTCAACCCGTTCGCCGAGCAGTACCTCGCCATCTTTGACGGCTTTATCTTTTTCGACGCCGACGGCGAGATCGTCGCCGCCGAGCCGATGCAGTACGAGCGCTACCGCCCGGCCTGGCTGCGTGAGTCGGCATTGGTGAACGCGCTCAACCGTGGCGAGCCGGTCTTTTTCAACGTGGTGAGCGACGCGGCGCGCGGCGAAGAGATCGTCGTCGTGGTCATGCCCATCACAAACCAGCTCGGACGGCGCACGGGCGGCATGGCCGGGTTCTTCCGGCTTGGCGAACGCGCCGACAGCGTCCTCTACAGCGGTATCGAGAACCTGGTGCGCGGCGAGAGCAGCGCCATCTACCTCGTCGACGGACAGGGACGCGTCATCTATCACTCCAATCCCGACTATATTGGCCACAATCTGGCAGGCCAGCCCATGGTCGACCTCGTCATCGACGGCTGGTCGGGCGCGTATCGCACCGAGGACGTGGAAGGGCAGCAGATCGTCGCCAGTTTTGCCCCCGTGCCAGGCACCCCCTGGGGCCTGGTTATGGAGGAGAACTGGGCCGCCCTGACCGAAACGAGCCGGCGCTACGGCCAGCTCCTGATCGTGCTGCTCGCGCTGGGTGTGCTCGTGCCAACATTGATCGTAAGCGTGGGCGTACGACGCATCACGCGTCCGATCGGCGACCTGATCGCCGCAGCGCGCGAGATCGCAGGCGGGCACCTGAGCCGGCGTGTCGAGGCGCGCTCTGGTGACGAAATCGAAGCGCTCGCGGACCAGTTCAACCAGATGGCCATGCAGTTGCAGGAATCGTACGCGCACCTCGAGCAGAAGGTCGCCGATCGCACGCGCGAGCTGGCAACCCTGAACACGATCGCCGCCCAGGTGAGCCACAGTCTCGACCTGTCCGAGATCCTGAACAGCGCCCTCGAGGAAGTGATCGAGGCGATGGGTATGGATGGCGGCCAGGCCTTCCGCCTCGACGAGGAAGCAGGCACGCTCGTGCCGATCGCCTGGCGTGGACTGCCCGCCCAGGACGATCACTGCTACCCGGCCCCGGCTGCAGTGCCGTTGGCAGGCAGCCTGGCAGGCCGTGCGGCAGCCGAAGGTCGCCCGGTGGTCCACGATCTGTCGCTCCGGACAGTAGGCGCGGGCAAAGCGCCGCACCAAGAGGAGACCGGGCCGTTCGCAGACCTGGATGACGGCGGCGCGCTTGCCCTGGCAGTCAGCATCCCCTTGATCGCACAGGGACGCCCTGTCGGCGCCATCAACCTTGGTAGTTGCACGCACAGGCCGGTAACGGCAGAAGAGATGTCGCTGCTCGCCTCGATCGGGCAGCAGATCGGCGTCGCCGTCGAGAACGCCCGGCTGTACGAGCAGGCGCAGCAGCTCGCGGTGATGAAAGAGCGCAACCGCCTGGCGCGTGACCTGCACGACTCGGTCACGCAGGCACTGTACGGCGTCAGCCTCTACGCTGAGGCCGCGGCTCGCCAACTGTCGCGCGGGTCGGTCGACCTGGCTGCCCAGCACCTGAACGACATTCGCGCCACGGCACAAGAGTCGCTGCGCGAGATGCGCCTCTTGATCTTTGAGCTCCGACTGCCGGTGCTGCAAAGCGAGGGGCTCGCCGCCGCGATCCAGACGCGCCTCGAAGCCGTCGAATCGCGCGTCGGCCTGGAAACCAGCTTTCACTACGACGGGAATGGTCACCTATCGCCTGAGGTGGAGGATGGCCTCTATCGCATCGCCCAGGAGGCGCTGAACAACGCCCTCAAGCACGCGCAGGCGCACAGCGTTGCGGTGCAGCTCTGCCACGAGGGCGGCACAGCCATCCTCGAGATCACCGACGACGGGCTCGGTTTCGATCGGGCTGCGGCGACCGGGCGAGCCGGCTTTGGCCTGCAGACGATGGAGGAGCGAGCGGCTCGCCTGGGCGGGCGGCTGACCATCGACAGCACCCCGGGCCAGGGCACCAGGGTCCGGGTAGAGGTAGCGGTGAGCTCGGAAACACTCGCACCGGCCACAGCGACGATAGAGCAAGCGCTTCCGGATCAGAACGGCGGCGCTCTGGAGCCAGGTACCGGCGCCTTACTGGCCGCCGGTGTGGGCAGCGAAGCATAAAGCAAAACATCTGCCCGGCGGGCAGCAGACGAAAGGAAGAGATATGGCCGACGAACGCCCTATCCGGATCTTGATCGCGGACGACCATGCCATCGTGCGCAAAGGGCTGCGCGCACTGCTGTCGACAGAACAGGGCATTGAGGTGGTAGGCGAAGCCCAGAATGGACGCGAGGCCATCAACCTGGCCGGGGAGCTCAAGCCTGACGTAATCTTGATGGACTTGATGATGCCCGAAGTCGACGGGCTGCAGGCCACAGAGGCGATCACGTCTCAGCGCCCCACGACGCGTATTCTCGTCCTCACCAGCTTTGCGGGCGACGACAAGATCTTTCCCGCCATCCGTGCCGGCGCGCTCGGCTATCTGCTGAAAGACTCGGGACCCGACGAGCTGGTCGACGCGATCCGCCAGGTCTACC
>DATHUZ010000408.1:0-2571 GCA_035461725.1 Anaerolineae bacterium | reverse complement strand
TTCAACCCGCTGCTGACAGAGCTGATGTCGGTGCTGGATGGCGCGCCGGACCGGCAGGTTGGTGCGCGACTGTTCCTAACAGGGGCGGTGCTGGACGAGCCGCGGCTGCTCGACCTGATCGACGACCTCGGAGCCGTAGTGGTTGGCGACGACCTGTGCACCGGCACGCGCCATTTTAGCGGGCAGGTGGGCGTCACAGGCGACCCCTTTGGCTCGCTCGCGGACTATTATTTGAACCGGCCCCCCTGCCCGGCCAAGTATCACCCCGCGCACGACCCCGCGCGCTACCTGGTGGAGCAGGCGAGTGCGGCAGGGGCCGAAGGCGTCGTGTTTCTCCTCGAAAAGTTCTGTGAGCCCCACGCGTTCGACCACGCGCTGGTCATCCCGGCCCTCGACGAGGCCGGCCTGCCCCACCTGGTGCTGGAGATGGAGCAGACCCCGAGCCTGGAGGCACTGAGGACGCGGCTGGAGGCGTTCGTAGAGATGGTGTAGGTTGCTGCCAAGTATGTCAAAGTACAACACAACAGCCATGCCCGGGCCGGCTACTCTTCATAGGCGGCCCGGGCCATGGTACGGTCATCAGATCACACCGCCAGCTCGGTACGCACGCGGATGTGATGCAGCAGCCCCTCGCGCGTGATCATCCCCAAAAAGATCCCCCCATCCATCACCGGCACCTGGTTGACGTTCTGCTCGTCCATCCGCTGCAGCACACTCCACACCTCCTCTTCGGGATGCGCACGCACTACACCGTCAATGCGCGCCATCAACTGCCCCGTCGTCAGGTGTGCACGCTGCTCGCGCGGCACACTCGTGAGGTTGTGCAGTGTGATCATTCCCTCGGGACTGCCACTGTCGCCGACAAAGAAGCAGCGCTGCCCCCCAGCCAGCACGTGCTCCTCGATCAACCTGTCGACGCCCAGCCCACTCGGCACCGTGACGCACTCCTGCGTCATCACGTTGCGCGCCTTCACACCACTCAACGTGTCGCGCAGGCGCACCTGCTGGTAGCTCGACTCGGCCGCGTTGTTCAGGAACCAGCCGATGAAGGCGATCCAGAGCCCGTTGAGCAGCCCGCCGCCGACCAGGATCTGGCCCACACCGAAAAGGATAAACCCATAGGCCACCACGCGCCCCGCCCGCGACGCCCACTTGGTCGCGTTCTGAAAACTCCCACCGAACGCCCACAGCGCCGCGCGCAGCACGCGCCCACCGTCGAGCGGAAAGCCCGGGATCATGTTGAACGCCACGAGCAGCAGGTTGATCCGGCCCAGGTAGGCCAGCGGTGCCGCCAGCGCCGCATTCTCGGCCAGCAACGCACCCCCACCGCCAAAGAGCGCTGCCAAGCCCAGGCTTGCCAATGGCCCCGCGACTGCGATCCGGAACTCGGCGCCCGCCGTCTGCGGCTCCCGCCCGATCTCGGCGACTCCACCAAAGATGAACAGCGTGATACTCTTCACCGGCACCCCTTCACGCAGGGCCAGCACCGAGTGGCCCAGCTCGTGAATCAACACCGACGCGAAAAAGAGCACCGCGGTCACCAATCCCACGCTCCAGTACGTAGCCGCCGGCCAGCCCGGGTACTCTGTTGGAAAATAACCGGCCGCCAGCGTCCACGTCACCAAGACTGCGACCAAAAACCAGCTCGTGTGCAGCCGGATCGGAATGCCGAATATCTTGGCCAGATTCAACGAACCTTTCATCGTGGTCCCCCTTTCATATCCTTGCTTTCATTTGTGAGGGAACAGGTGCCTCTGCTCAGAGTGGTGCCGCCATCGTGGCACCGGCCTCCCTGTAACGTCGGAAAAGAGTATACCACATTTCACATATTTTGTCAAGGTATTGTATATATTCCTAATGGGGCCTTAACGCGACGTGAGCCGCCTCATCCCCGTGCCAGCGCTTCCCCAGCCAGAAGCGCTGCCAATCCCCGCCGCTCGCTTGCAGGGCCAGCAAGGTGTACAGGCTTGCCGCCCAGAAGCCGAGGACCATGATCAGCACCACCCACACGGCAGAACGCACCCACGAGCGCTCGCGGTAGACGATCCACCCAGAAAAGAGGACAAAGCCGACGTACAGGTCGACCAGCGACACGATGCCCCACGGCATCGACAGAAGGCGGCCCCCCTCCCCCGCCAAATCGCCCGCGGCAAAGCCGTTGATCAGCACACCGGTCATGGCCAGCAGGCCCAAAGCTGCGATCACTTTTGCTATCCTCATCTAGCTGTCCTCCCCATCTCTGCGCGCGTGGTCTCGCGCAGCCACGATCAGCGCCTCGCGCCGGCGCCGGTACTCGACCACCGGCCTGTCGCCCTGGATCATCTTCTCGCCGATACGCAGCCCCGACGGCTGCGGCTCGTGCGTTTCGACCACGCGCCGGTCCTGGTGGGCCACGATCACGTTGAACGGCATCGCCGCCCACGTAACCAGGTCACGCAGCAGCGGCACGACCATAAAGCGCTGGTAGAAGCGCAGATAGAGGAGCGTGTTCTCGTCGTCGACCGGCACGAACGCCGCCACGATGCGCACGTCGTCGGAGATCCGGTTCTGCCACAGATTGGGAAAGATGAA
>DATHUZ010000407.1:0-4601 GCA_035461725.1 Anaerolineae bacterium | reverse complement strand
GCGATGGAGCCGGAAAAGGGGTTCATGGAGCGGGTGAGCGAGCTGAGCGGCGAGAACGTGGCGCGCTGCTACTACTGCTTGCGCTGCTCGGCGGGGTGCCCGGCGGCCGAATTCATGGAGTACACGCCGGCCCAGATCCTGCGCCTGGTGCAGCTCGGGCAGAAAGAGCCGCTGCTCGAGTCGGCGGCCATCTGGTTGTGCATCGGGTGCGAGACGTGCGGCACGCGCTGCCCGAACGAGATCCACGCCGGGGCGGTGATCGACGCGCTGCGCCACGTGGCCATCGAAGAGAAGGTGGCCCCCGGCGAGCGCCGCGTGTACAAGCTGCACGAAGCGTTTCTCGACAGTATCCGCTACTTTGGCCGGCTGCACGAGCTGTCGATGCTGATACAATACAAGCTGACCAGCCGCGACCTGGTGAGCGACGTCGACATGGGGCTCGACATGTTTGTGAAGGGCAAGATCCACCCGCTGCCGAAACGGATCAAGGGCATGGACGAGATCAAGCGGCTGTACGAGCTGGGGGAGCAGGAAACGGGGAGCGGGTAACGGGCATCCCTGATACCCGATACCCGCTACCCGATTCCCTGCTTTCTCAGAATTGAGGTTGGGATGACGAAACGATACGCATTCTATCCGGGCTGCACGTTGCACTCGACGGGGGTGGAGTTTGGGGCGAGCACCGAGGGCGTGTGCGAGGTGCTCGGCCTGGAGATGGTCGAGATCGACGACTGGAACTGCTGCGGGGCGTCGTCGGCGCACAGCATGGATGCGACGCTCTACATGGCGCTGCCGGCGCGCAACCTGGCCAAGGCGCAGGCGGCGGGGCCGGACGACCTGGCGATCCCGTGCGCGGCGTGCTACTCGCGGCTGGCGGCGGCCGACCTGGCGCTGCGCGAGGACGAGGGGTTCCGGGGGCAGGTGGAGGCGGCGCTGGGGTTCAAGTACGAGGGGCGGGTGAGGCCGCGCAGCCTGCTCGACATCCTGGCCAACGATTACACGCGTGGGGAGCTGACGGGGGCGGTGAAAAAGCCGCTGGCGGGGCTCAAGGTGGTGAGCTATTACGGCTGCCTGCTGGTGCGGCCGCCCGAGTACACGGGGCGGTGGGACGACCCGGAGCATCCGCAGACGATGGATTACGTGAATGCGGCGATGGGCGCGGAAGCGATGCCATGGAGCTACGGGGTGGACTGCTGTGGGGGGAGCCTGACGCTGAACCGGAGTGACGTGGTGGTGCACCTGGTGGACAGGCTGGTGCGGGCGGCGCACGAGGCGGGTGCCGACGCGCTGGTGACGGCCTGCCCGATGTGCATGGCCAACGTGGACGGCCGGCAAAAGTACCGGGGTGGGATGCCGATCCCGCGCCCGCCCAAGCCCGATTATGAGCCGCTGCCGATCTTCTACTTCACCGAGCTGATGGCGCTGGCCTATGGGCTGCCGATGGAGAAGGTGCTGAAGCGGCACCTGGTGGACCCGCGGCCGCTGTTGAAAGAGCGAGGGATAGTCGGATGACGAGGCAGAGCATGGAGTCACAGGCGAATCCCGAATCTACGAATCCCGAGTCTACAAGCCACGCCGTCCTCGTCGTCGGCGCCGGCATCGCCGGCATGGCGGCGGCGATGCACCTGGCCGAGGTGGGGGTGCCGGTGCACCTGGTGGACAGCGCGCCGGCGATCGGCGGGTCGATGCACCTGTTGGACCACACCTTTCCCACCAACTCGTGCGGCATCTGCCTGATGCTGCCCCACCAGCCGGCGTATTGTCCGACGCTGGAGTGCGAGGCGCGCGATGGGATCGACGTGATGGTGGGCACGGAAGTGGTTGGGGTGGAACTGGGGAATGGTAGATTGGGGATTGGTAAATTGGTGGATGCCGAGACCGAGCTATCAACCGACCAATCTACCAGTCTACCGATCTACCATGTCACCCTGCGCCACAATCCACGCTACGTCGACCTCGACCGCTGCAACGGCTGCGGCGACTGTGCCGCGGTGTGCCCCGAGGCGCGGGCGCACGAGCATGAGGGGTGGCTGGCGCCGGAGAAGGCGATCCACCGGCCGGCGGGGCTGCGGGCGGTGCCCGACGCGTACGTGATCGACATGGCCGCCTGCACACGATGCGGACGGTGCGTCGAGGTATGCAAGCCAGGGGCGATCGACCTGGCGATGGAGCCGTGGGAAGAGACGGTCGACGTGGGGGCGGTGCTGCTGACGCCGGGGTTTGGGCCGTTCGACGCGCACGTAAAGGGCGAATACGGCTATGGCGTGTACCCGAACGTGCTGTCCAGCTTTGAGTTCGAGCGGATGGTGAGCCTGGCGGGGTCGACGGTGGGGCGGCTGAAGCGGCCGTCGGACGGCGCGGCGCCCGGGAAGGTGGCGTTCATCCACTGTGTGGGGTCGCGCGACCCGCTGTGCGGGGCGGGGCACTGCTCGTCGGCGTGCTGCATGTACACGGCCAAGCAGGTGGCGCTGGCCAAAAAAGTGGCGCCGGACGTCGAGGCGACGGTGTTCCACATGGACCTGCGGGCGTTCGGCAAGGATTTCGAGGGTTACCTGGAAGGGGTGCAGGCGCTGCCGGGGGTGACGTACCGGCGGGTGATGCCGTCGTCGCTGCACGAGCAGCAGCAGACGAAAGGGCTGCGGATCGGGTACCTGGGGGAGGATGGCCGGCCGCGGGAGGAGGATTTCGACCTGGCGGTGTTGGCGCTGGGGTTCGCGCCGCCGGCGGGCGCGCAGGCGCTGGCGCGGGCGTTTGGAGTGGAGGTCAACGAGTTTGGCTTCCCGCTGTCGGACGGGTATCACCCGCTGCGGACGGGGCAGCCGGGGGTATTTGTAGCCGGCGCGTTCCGCGAGCCGAAGGACATACCCGAGACGGTGGCGGAAGCGGTGGGTGCGGCGGCGGAAGTGGCGGGGTATGTGGGACTTGGAGGAGTGGGGAGCGGCCAGGACGTGGGGGTGCAGGCACCGACTCGGAATGTCTCTGAAGAGGAGCCACGCATCGGCGTGTTTGTGTGCGAGTGTGAGGGGGAGCTGGCGGCGGCGATGCCGGGGGAGCTGGCCGGGTGGGCCGGGGGGCTGCCGGGAGTGAGCGCCAGCCAGGTGATTGCGCAAGCGTGCACGGACGAGGGGCGGGCGGCCATTCGGGCGGCGATTGAGGGGCAGAGGCTGAACCGGGTGGTGGTGGCCGGCTGCTCGCACCGGCGATTTGAGACTGAGTTTGACGGCCTGATGCGTGAAGCGGGGCTCGACCCGCGGCTGCTGGGCCGGGTGGGACTGCTGGAGCAGGCGATTTTGCCCCATCGCGGCAATGGCGTGGACGTGGCGGCCAAGGCGCGGTCGCTGGTGGGCATGGGCGTGGAGAGCCTGAGGCACATGGCGGGGCTCGAGGCGTTGGGCCTGGGGACGGAGCAGGCGTTAACGCGCCGGGCGCTCGTGGTCGGCGGCGGGGCGGCGGGCATGACGGCGGCGCTGGCGCTGGCGCGGCTGGGGATCCCGGTCGACCTGGTGGAGCGCGAGGCGGAGCTGGGTGGGCAGTGGCGCCACATCCACAACCAGCCCGGCGCCGGCGACCCGCAGGCAGCGCTCCGGTCTCTGATCGACGAGATCGAGGCCGAAGAGCGGATCACCGTGCGGACCCACGCGGCGTTGACCGAGTTTCAGGGCCGGCCGGGGCGCTACCACTCGACGGTGATGGCCGCCCGTGGCGAACCCGAGACGATCGAGCATGGCGTGCTGATCCTGGCGACAGGGGGCAGGCCGGCCGAGGTGACCGAGTACATGTACGGCCAGGACCCGCGGGTGCTGACCCAGCGCGAGATGGAAGAGCAGTTGGACGACGGCACGCTGGCCACGGTCGAGAACGTGGTCATGATCCAGTGTGCCGGGTCGCGCGAGCCGGAGCGGCCCTACTGCAGCCGTGTGTGCTGCACCCAGGCGGTCAAGAACGCGCTCAAGCTGAAGCAGATGC
Source organism: Anaerolineae bacterium (assembly GCA_035461725.1). Classification (GTDB taxonomy): domain Bacteria; phylum Chloroflexota; class Anaerolineae; order JAAYZQ01; family JAAYZQ01; genus JAFGIA01. The sequence continues at coordinate 635 of DATHUZ010000407.1, read as the reverse complement.
GCCCCGGCGTGAACGTGTACGTGCTCTTTCGCGAGGTGCGGACGTACGGGTTCCGCGAGGCGCTCTACCAGGAGGCGCGCGACGCGGGGGTGGTGTTTGTGCGCTACGAGCTGCCGCAAAAGCCCAAGGTGTCGGCGAGCGCGGGGGCGATGCACGTCAAGCTGGTGGAGCCGGTGACGGGCCTGCCGCTGGAGCTAAAGGCCGACCTGGTGGTGCTGAGCGTGGGCATCGTGGCCCATGATACGGGCGTCGAGGAGTCGAGCGCCCTGGCGGCTAGGGTGGGCATCGCGCGGAACGCCGACGGGTTCTATGCCGAAGAGCAGGCCAAGATGAAGCCGCTGGACGCCAAGGGTGTGGACAGGGAGACAAAGGCGGGGGTGTACATCGCCGGCCTGGCCCACAGCCCACGCTTTCTGGAAGAGACGATGGCGCAGGCGCAGGGCGCGGCGATGCGCGCGGCGGCCTACCTGGTGCCCGAGGCCGTGGCCGCACGGCCGACGTCGGTGTGGGTGAATGAGCGGCTGTGCAGCTTCTGTGGGCTGTGCGTAGAGGCGTCCCCGTATGGCGCGCGGGTGCTGAACCCTGATACGCGCGTGGCCGACGTGGATTACGCGTTGTGCAAGGGGTGCGGGGTG
>DATHUZ010000406.1:0-7303 GCA_035461725.1 Anaerolineae bacterium | reverse complement strand
CGATGGCACCACCTGGAAGCGCACCAACTTGTCGCTGTCGGCCGACCTGTCGTCCTTCACGCTCGCCGACGGGCACCCCTATCCCGGCGACGCGCACAACATGACCTTTGCCATCGCCGGCGACAAGGTACTCGTCGGCTGGATCAGCAAATACTGCGACGGCGGCTCACCCCTGTACACGATGGCGGATGAGGATGTCGTAGCACTGCAAACAGCATTCGAACTGCCAGACCTCTACGTCCGTGACATCTGGGGCGTCGCCGGCAGCCAGTCCTCCGTCGACTATACCCTGCAGGGTTTCCCCGAGGTGGGCGAGATTCCCTATTCGTGCGTCTGGTCTGCCCGCGGCCAGTTGCTGCCGGTCGAGCTGGACGACGGTACGATGGGCTACGACATCGTCTGGACCAAGGCCGAGCGCCTCACGTCCGGCCGCCGCGATGCCAACCGCCTGGAGATGGCCGGCGACAGCGCCGCCGGGTTCATGATGACGTGGCAGGAAGACCCCGATGGGCTGCGTCCCGGCCAGGGCCTTGGCCCCGGTGGGGGCTGGTCCGGCGCGGTCGTTAACCAGCAGACCGACCTGTGGTATTCTTTCATCGCCCTCGATGACTTTGTCATGGTACAGGATGATGCCACTGAGTTGGGTTATGTTGATATCGCCGAATACACCGGCGAGACGATGCCCAAGGTCGCTGTGCCGATGGCGATGCCGATCCGCCTGACAGACAACAAGATGTGCAAGGGGACCGGCAGCGACCTGTACTGCTACGTGAACTTTGACGACGAAAATCCATACCTTACTGACTTGCCCGATGATCTAGGTACTATCGGACAATCGCAGGATTCAACCCTCTGTACCGAGGTTGTTCCGTGGGCAAACCCGGGGAGCATCACGCTCAACCTCTGCCAGGCTGAGGATGGGCGCGTGTTGATGGGCCGCGTGGGCGCCTCGCGGCCGCGCGTCAACGTCCAGCCCTACAACAGCGCCTTCATCGTCGAAGAAGACGGCGACACGTCGTGGTATGACAGCGCCATCGTGATTATGGGCGCCGAAGAGTCCAAGGCCCTGGGCGAGGGTTCCACGGGTGACGATTTGGAGCCTGAGGACATTGGCAAGAACATGTGGTACTACTCCTTCGACCTGCTCAACCCCGTGTTTGTGCAGCAAGGCGGCATGCTCAACTGGCCGGCCAAAGATCCCGAGACCGGCGCATTCTTTGAGCTGCTCGAGGACGACTTTGGCAATCTGTTCTACGAGACCGAGATCGCCCGCCGCTTCTCCCACATGTCCCAGCCGATCCACCAGATCGGCTCGGCCGGCATCTCGTCCGTCCTGATCGTCAAGCAGGGCATCCTTAACCAGGGTGGACCCGCCGACATCTTCCTTCGCCTGACCAAGGTCCCTGATGATGTTGTGTGGGAGCCGTGCGAACTGGACGGTGATCCAAACACCACTGAGCAGTGCCTCCCCGAGGGCTATAACCCCTACGCCTACGAGAACCTGGTGTGCGACGAGTGGGCCTACGACGACGGATCCAACCCGCGCTATCTCCAGGGGTTGTGCCTCAGCACTGGCATCAACGTTTCTGGTGGGACCATCGTCTCCTGCGACAATGGCACCGGCGGAGCAGACTGCGCTGCGGCATTCCCTTGGGACGGCGGTGTCTCGCCATTCCCCAAGGTAACCGAGTGGGTGCAGACCGAAGACAACCTCGATGATGAATCGTGGGAGAATCCCTACGACGTCTCCAAGGGCCACCGCGGCTTTCTCGACGGAGACTTGATCATGATGATGTACGCCTGGTCGCCCAACTGGCAGGCCAACAGCGTCGGAAACGACCACTACAACCTCTACGCCCGGCGCTCTTTCGACGGTGGCGTGACGTGGACGACGACTCCGGCGAGCCTGGGCGGCGACGGCACCGAGACGTGTGAGAACTACAAAGACGGCAGCACCATCACCACTGTCTGCACCACCTACGCCGCCGGCGAGTTCGAGCAGGCGCGCAACCTCTCCCAGCTCATCGGCAACAAGGAGACGATCCTCGACCCGCGCTACACACCCACCGGCGGCCTGAAAATGCTGCCCATCACCGACCTCAAGGGGATCGGCTTTACCGGCTACGAAGACGACGTGCGCGACCCGTCCAAGTTCTTTATCGTCTACGAGACGGGAGACAACACCACCGTCGCCGAGGGCGAGGCCACGCCGCTCGACCTCTTTTACAGCCGCGCCTACAACTGGGGCGACGACTATGACTTGGTCGAATACTACAACAGCGACACCGGCGAGACCACGCTCGGCTTTGACTGGCTCGAGCATGATCGTGAGGACCTCTCAGGCGAGGCGGCCAACACCTGCAACAACGGCGGCACCTTCTACTATGTCATCTGGAACCAGTGGCAGGAGGATGAATACGAGAACGTCTCGAACAGCGACGCCATCTTCCGCCGGGTACTCTACAACGACATCACTGAGGCGAACCCTGTGGCCTCCATCCTCTACCGCAGCCACACCGCCGGCTCACGCGCCCGGGGCGACGTGCTGACCCTCGTTGGTTCAGCTCGTGACCTCGACCAGATCGGCGATGGTATCGTCGCCTACCGCTGGCACTCGGACCTTGACGGCCAGCTTGCTACCGACAAAACTCTCGTCATCCCGGCCAGTGAATTGAGCCTGGGCGTGCACACCCTCACCTTCAGCGCTCAGGACGGTGAAGGACAATGGGCAGAGGTGAGCATTCGCCTGCTCATCGCCGAGTACCTGCATACCAACTACCTGCCCGTTCTCAGCCGTCAATAGGCACATCGAATCAGGTGGGTGTGGGCGGCGCGAGTTGCCGCCCACACCCACCGGTTACGCCATCTGGAGAACTTTTATGAGCTCTGCAATCGTCGGCAGCACCGGAAACCGAAAAGCAAGCGGGCGGCGCGAGAAGGCGCCGCCCAGGGCCGAAAGGGGCTGGTCCACCGCCACCAGCCTCATCCTCCACCTCCACCCACCCCGCGTCTCCGCTTCGGCCCTGCGCTTCACCTACACCTGGGGCCTCGGCGGCATCTCTGCCCTGCTCGCCTGCCTGCTCGCCTTCACCGGCGTGCTCCTCCTCTTTCGCTACGAGCCCAGCGTCGAGCGTGCCTACCTCAGCATCCGGCTCCTCGAGTCGCAGGTGCCCTTTGGCGCCCTCTTTCGCGCCATCCACCACTGGTCCGCCAACCTGTTGGTCATCACGAGCTTTTTACACCTTGTCCGTGTCTTTCTTTCCGGCGGATTCAAAAAAGGGCGCGCGGCCAACTGGGTCATCGGCATGCTCCTCCTCATCGTCGCGCTCGCCATGAACTTTACCGGCTACCTGCTCCCGTGGGATCAGCTCGCCTATTGGGCCATCACCGTCAGCACCAGCCTCGCCGGCTACGTGCCTGTCGTCGGCACCGCCATCGGCCGCCTCCTCCTCGCCGGCTCACAGGTCGGCCAGGGCGCCCTCAGCAACTTTTACGCCTTCCACGTCGCCGTCCTCCCCAGCCTCTTTGCCGTCGCGCTCTCCTACCACTTCTGGAAAGTGCGCAAGGACGGCGGCATCTCCCAGCCCGAAGCCGTGGAACAGCGCTCGCCCCGTGTCGACACCATCCCGCACCTCGTCCAGCGCGAGGTCGCCGTGGGCGCCGTCGTCCTCGTCGCCGTCGTCCTCTTTTCCATGCTCGTCCCGGCGCCGCTCGGCCAGCTCGCCGACCCCATGAACTCGCCCAACCCGGCCAAGGCCGCCTGGTACTTTGCCGGCCTGCAGGAGCTCCTCCTCCACATGCACCCGCTCGCCGCCATCGCCCTCGTCCTGGCCGTGATCGCTGCCGTTGGCCTGCTCCCCTACTGGGAGCGCGAGCATGCCAGCGCCGGCGTCTACTTTCGCTCGCACGTCGGCCGCCAGGCAGCCATCCTGGGCACGCTCCTCGCCACCAGCCTGGTCCCGGTCCTCGTCGTCCTCGACGAGTTCTGGTTCGACCTGCCGGCCCTGCTCCCCACCTGGCCTCTTCTCATCTCTTCCGGCCTCCTGCCCCTGCTCATCACCCTCGCCGGCCTGGCCGCGGTCTATGCCCTGGCGCGCTTTCCCTTGAAGGCAAGCCACACCGAGGCTGTCGTCGCCCTGATCGCCTTTGTCGTCACCGCCCTCGTCGTGCTGACCGTCGTCGGCGTCTACTTTCGTGGCCCCAACATGGCCCTTGTCCTGCCTTTCTGAGCAGAGGAGCTGATATGGACCCAAGTCTTGACGATAGCCACATCGAAACCTCGACCGGCGAGCTCGGCGACACCGGGCACCCTGTCTCGCGCCGCTCTGTGCTCAAGCTCGGCCTCGGCGCCCTCGGCGCCCTCGCCCTCGTCGAGGCCGGCACCGCGGGCGTTCTCTACCTCCAGGCCGGCGTGGATGGCGCGCAGCTCGGTGGTCTCATCACCGCCGGCCTGGTCGACGACTTTGTTCCCGGCTCGGTCACCGAGTTTGCCGCCAGCCACTTCTTTCTCCTGCGCGCGCCCGACGGCGGCTTTCTCGCCCTCCACAACCGCTGCACTCACCTTGGCTGCACCGTGAACTGGGTGGCCGCCGACAACGAATTCATCTGCCCCTGCCACGCCGCCAGCTTTGACGCCTTTGGCGACTTTGCCGGCCCGCCCGTCCCGCGCCCTCTCGACACCTTCCCGGTCTTGTTCGACGAGGGGCACGTCCGGGTCGACACCGCGCTGCCCCACCGTCGCCAGGCATTCGAGGCCGGGCAGCTCGCCTACGCGCCCGCCCCCGAGATCGTATCCGGCACCGTCGCCCGGCCGGCGGATTGGGCTACGGCCGATGACCATGCGGAAAGGAGCGGCCAATGAACCGCTACTACTTGCTGACATTGATCGCTCTCCTGGTGCTCGTCGCCGCGCTGCCCATCTACGCCTTGGTCGAGCCCACCCGCCTCGTCGAGGCGGGCTCGGCCCAGGAGCAGCGCTTCCTCGCCCAGGGCGTTGCCACCTACGTGTCGAGCTGTGCTGCCTGCCACGGGCGACTGGGTGAAGGCGTGGGCTCCATGCCCCCGCTCAACAACGCGGCGCTCGCCGACGCCGACCGCGCCGTCCTCTACAGCACCATTGCCCACCCACCCCACGGCACCGCCATGTCCTCCTGGCACGTCGACGATGGAGGATCGCTCAACACCTACCAGGTCGAGTCGCTCGTCACCCTGATCCAGAATGCCGACTGGGTGCCCGTGGCTGCCCTGGCCGACCGCCAGGGGTTCGTCGTGCCCACCCCCGACGTCCCCGAAGTCAGGCTCGCCACGATGGAGGGCTCCAGCGAGGATCCCCACGAGTGCCGTGCCTGCCACGAAGAGCCGGCCATGCACGCCGAGCGCTTTGGCCTGAACTGTGCTCGCTGCCACACCCTCGACGCCTGGAAGCCCGCCTACCTCACACGCCACACCTTCCTCCTCGATCACGGCGACGAGGGCCAGATCGCGTGCCAGACCTGCCACACCACCACCTACGCGGCCTACACCTGCTATGGCTGCCACGATCACACGCCCGACGACATGCGCCTTGCCCACGAACGAGAAGAGATCACCCGCCTCGAGCCCTGTGGCGAGTGTCACCCGACCGGCGCGGCCGATGAGGCTGCCGCCCTCGGCTATGGCCTTTCCGGAGGGCACCGCCGCGAACCATTTCTGCCTGCGCCCGACGCGCTGCCCGGTGAGCCGATCCCCGACCTTGATGGGGATCAAGATGGACCACGCAGCGTGGGCCGCCATTGATCCTGCTTTGCACGGAGGCATCTGGTCCATGAAGCTTCGACTATCAGCCTTCTTCAACCACCTGCGTACACTCTTGCAGGAGCGCGCCACTCGCGGCGCGCTCCTTGCCTGCGCGTTCCTGGTCTTTGGTGGGGGCGCCTACGGCATCAAGAGCAATTACACCCCGGGCCCGCTGTCCGCGGTGAGCTACCGCGGCGAGGCGATCAACGGCTACGCCTCGCATGCCGAGTTCGAAAAAGACTGCCTGCACTGCCACGCACCCGTGCGCTGTCTCTCTCCCAACCTCTGCCAGGACTGCCACAAGGAGATTGCCCGCGAGCGCGCCGATGCGACCGGCCTCCACGGCCTGCTGCCCGGCACAGCCAAGTGTCAGAACTGCCATTCGGAGCACGCGGGCCGCGATGCAGTCATTTCCGCCGTGGCCTTTGTCAACGTCGACCACGACCAGTTGACCGGCTTTAGCCTCGCGCACCACCAGCACGATTACGACGGCGAGCCACTCGGCTGCCAGCACTGCCACGCCGACGGGCGCTACGTGCCCGACTCGGTCGTCTGCGCGCCCTGCCACGAGGAGCACGATCCGGCCTACCTCGCCACTCACGTCGACTCCTTCGGCTCCAACTGCGTCGGCTGCCACGACGGCCGCGACCGGATGATCGACCTCGACCACGACGCCACCTACCTGCTCGACGGTGCCCACGTTGGGCTCGAGTGTCTCGATTGTCACGCCGGTCCCCCATCCGCCGAGCCGCGCGCCTGCGTGATCTGCCACGAGGACCCGGCCGTCCACGCCGGCGAATTTGGCCTCGATTGCGCGCGCTGCCACACCACCACCGCCTGGCTGCCCGCCGAGCTCCGAGAGCACATTTTCGAGCTCGACCACGGCAGCGAGGAGCTGGTGCCCTGTGAAACGTGCCATCTTGAAAACTATGTCGTGTACACCTGCTACGGTTGCCACGATCACCAGCCAGGTGACATGGGAAACGTGCACGCCGCCGAGGGCATCTATGACCTGGAACCGTGCGCCGATTGTCATCCCACCGGCCAGCCAGGCGAGGCGCTCCAGGCCCGCGACAGCGCACGCCTACCGGTGTGGCACATGTACAACAACGACGAGCGCCAGCTCGTCGATCTCTATTACGGGAGGGTTTTGCGATGAAAAAGGCACTGATCGCACTACTCGGCGTTCACCTGCTTCTTATCTTGATCGTCGCCGGTTTGTTTGTCCTCTCCGAGACCTACCCGCTGCGGCCGGGAATGGCGTTCTATAACGTCCAGAGCACCGCCGAACAGTGGCGCCTGAAGCTCGGAGCCGACGACGAGCGTCGTGCCGAGTTTGCCCTCGACCTGGCCGAGCGCCGGCTCGCCGACCTCGCTGCCGCGAACCGCCCCGCCCGGGTGCGCACGGCCGCCACCGCCCTCGATCGCGCCACCGACGAAGCAGTGCGCCGCCTCGAGCCCCTTTCGGCCAACGATCAGTCGCTCCTCTTCGAGCGCCTGTCGGGCTTCCTCGGTCGGGCCCAGGTCG
>DATHUZ010000405.1:0-1902 GCA_035461725.1 Anaerolineae bacterium | reverse complement strand
GTGACCGTCGGCCGGGCAATGTCCACCTGGGGCAGTGCGTCCTGCAGCGCCACCAGGTCGCGCACGTCGCGCCGGGTCGCGGCGCGGCGCCGGCCCGTGTCGAGGTCGAGCACGTTCACCGGCGTCCCCGCTCCCATAAAGCACGAGCCACGCTCAAACGGCGCCGGCACCTGTCCCGCCCGGTCGTACAGCTTGACGTCGCGCGGCAGGCGCGCCAGTGCCGTCTCGAGCAGCTCGGGCGTGATCCGCACCATCTGCGCCTCGCCGTCCACCGGGAACCCGGCGGCCTCCAGGCGCGCCAGCGTCGGCGCATCGGGTACGCAAAATCCCACGTCACACAGGATCTCGACCGATTTTTCGTGCACCAGCCCGGCGATCGATTCAGGCAGATAGCTCATGGGCATCCCCCCGTCGTTGGGTCAGGAGCCGGCCGGCGGCTCCGACTCGCCCCAGCGGTACGATAGTTTGTACATCTTCAGGATCATGAACGTCTCGGTGCGCAGCACGCCCGGCACCTGTTGCAGCCTGTCATTCAGAAAAGAGACAAAGTGTTGCCTGTCGCGGCAATAGACCTCGACGAACAGGTCGAACCCGCCAGAAGACATGAACAGGTAGGTCACTTCGGGGAATTCGGCGATGCGCGCGGCCACCGCCTCTGTCTGGCCCGGGTGGACGTTGATGCCGATCATGCCGGCCGCGTTCCACTCCAGAAAGTGAGGCTCGACCACGGCCACGATCTGGAGGATGCCGCCGTCGGTCATCAGCTTCACGCGGCGGCGCACCGCACCCTCCGACAATCCGAGGTCGGCGGCGATTTCGGTAAAGGGCTTGCGCCCATCGTACTGCAGGTGGGCGACGATGGCTCGATCGATCTCGTCCAGCTCTGGCAAGACGCTCCTCCCTTCACGCACCGGGTGAGGACACGTCTATTATATCCGAGGTTCGTAGAGATGTCAAGCCCTTATGGCGAAGATCGTAACCTCTCCTACGATATTCGTAACCTTGCTCTCAAGAAGACCGGCTCTCCCCCATCCAGATATCCGCATTCGCGCCCACGCATGCCTTGACCGGCGCTCTCCCGAGATCAGCGGTTGTGAAAACGCGTGTGAAAATCCTATTGACAAACGCGCGAGAGTGTGGTATACTTTGGGAGCGCTCTCACCACGAGTACCAAGTCGGATTTCCGAGAACGCTCTCGGAGACAAGGGAGGCACAGTCCGCCATTATGGCGCTCACACTCGAACAGGTCGCCGCACAAGCCGGCGTCTCACGCTCCACCGTCTCGCGCGTCGTCAACGACCACCCGAGCGTCCGTGACGAGGTCCGCGAGCGGGTGTGGCGGGTCATCCGCGACACAGGCTACCAGCCACACGCCGCCGCCCGCAGCCTGGTCACCCGTCGCACGCGCATCCTCGGCGTCATCATCCCCGAGGCGGTCGGCACTCTGCTCGGCACCCCCTTCTTTGCCCGGTTCCTGGCCGGCGTTACGCACACCTGCAACGTGCACGAGTATAACCTGATGCTGTCGCTCTTTGACAGCCCCAAAGGCCAGCGCGAGATGTACAAGCGCGTGCTCGGCAGCGGCTACCTCGACGGCGTGATCGTCGCCTCGACCCCCGAGGACGATCCCCTGATTCCACAGTTGTTGGAGGACAACGTGCCCTGGGTTCTGGCCGGCCGCCATCCCGACGAGCGCGTGAACTATGTCGACATCGACAATGTCCTCGGCGCGCGCATGGCCGTCGAGCACCTGATCCGCCTTGGTCACCGGCGTATCGGCACGGTGACAGGCCCACTCGGCATGATTAGCGCCCAGGACCGCCTGTCTGGCTACAAACAGGCCATCGAGGCCTACCGCATTCCCATGGACGACTCGCTGATTGTTCCAGGCGACTTTACAGA
>DATHUZ010000404.1:0-2639 GCA_035461725.1 Anaerolineae bacterium | reverse complement strand
GCCCTGACGGCCGCCTTTGCGCGCGTGCGCGGCGACGTGGTGGTGACCCTCGACGCCGACCTGCAGGACGACCCGCGCGAGCTGCCCAAGCTTCTGAGCAAGCTGGATGAGGGATACGACATGATCGGCGCGTGGCGCGCGGAGCGCCGTGACAGCGCTTCGAAGCGGTGGCCGTCCAGGTTTGCCAACGCCACCGTGTCGGCGCTGACGGGCGTCAAGCTGAATGACATGAACTGCGGGTTCAAGGTGTATCGCCGCGAGGTGGTGCGCGACCTGCACCTGTATGGCGACCTGCACCGCTACATCCCCGTGCTGGCCCACTGGAACGGCTACCGCATCGCCGAGGTGCCGGTGACGCACTACCCGCGCCGCTTTGGCCACTCGAAATATGGCGCGCGCCGGCTGGGGCGCAGCTACATCGATTTTCTCAGCGTGCTCTTTATGACCACCTACCTGAAGCGCCCGATGCACCTGTTCGGCATGACCGGGACGCTGCTGGCGGCGGTGGGCGCGCTCATCATGCTCTACCTGATGGTCGTGTGGGCTATCCAGGGCGAGATCGGCTGGCGACCGCTCCTCTTTTTTGGCACGACCGCCCTCGTCGTCGGTATCCAGTTGATCAGCGTCGGCCTGTTGGGCGAGATGCTGCGCAACGTGACCTGGTGCGGCGACGACGAGTATTCGATCCGCCAGGTATGGGACACAACGGAGGGTGACAATGCCTGAAAAGATCCTGGTTACAGGTGGGGCCGGCTTTATCGGCTCTTTCCTGGTCGACGCCCTGCTGGAGCGCGGCCACACGGTGCGCGTGTACGACTCGCTGGTGCCACAGGTACACGGCGAGGAGCAGCGCGTTCCCGATTATCTGAACCGCGGGGCCGAGTTTGTGCGCGGCGATATGCGCGACCGCGACCGGCTGGCGAGTGCCCTGGAGGGCATCGACGTCGTCTTTCACCTGGCGGCAGTTGTCGGCGTGGGCCAGTCGATGTACCAGATCCAGTACTATACAGACATGAATACCATGGGCGGCGCGACGCTGCTAGACGTGGTGGCAAACACACAGCACAACGTGCGCAAGATGGTCGTCGCCTCGTCGATGTCGATCTATGGCGAGGGCAAGTACGAGTGCGCGGAGCATGGCCTGGTGTATCCCAAGCTGCGCAGCAATGCGCAGCTCGAGGCGCGCGACTGGGAGATGAAGTGCCCGTACTGCAAGCGGGACGTGGTTGCCGTCCCGACAGACGAGGAAAAGCCGCTCTACCCGACGTCGATCTATGCTATCACCAAGCGCGACCACGAAGAGATGTTTCTCAGCACCGGCATGGCCTACGGCATCCCGGCGGTGGCGCTGCGCTTCTTTAACACGTACGGGCCGCGCCAGGCGCTGTCGAACCCCTACACCGGGGTGATGGCGATTTTCTCCGGCAGGCTGCTCAACAACCAATCGCCCGTCATCTATGAGGATGGCGAGCAGAGCCGCGACTTTATCCACGTCAAGGACATCGTGCAGGGGCTGCTGCTGGCGATGGAGCGGCCCGAGGCTGACAACGAGGTGTTTAACCTGGGAACCGGCGTGCCCACATCGGTGCGCCAGGTCGGCCAGGTGCTGGCGCAGCAGATCGCCGAGCTGGAGCCGGTCATCGTCAACAAGTTCCGCGCCGGCGACATCCGCCACTGCTACGCCGACATTGGCAAGGCGCGGGCGCTGCTCGGCTTTGAGCCACGGATTTCGCTCGACGAGGGCATGGCCGACCTGCTGGCCTGGGTGCGGCAGCAGACGGCGGAAGACCGCTTTGCCCAGGTTGAGAAGGAGCTGGCGGCCAAGTCGCTGGTGAAGTAGCGGCATGAGGCGCATACTCGTCCTGTCGCCGTGCGATGCCTTTCCGCCGGTGCACGGCAGCAGCACGGCCGTCTATCACACGCTCCAATACCTGTCGGAAACCAGCCGCGTGTCGGCGGTGCTCTCCTACCTCTACTCCCAGGGCGGCGAGGTGGACTTGGCCGGCCCGAACCTCGACGTGTCTTACTGCCCCGCGTCACCGGTCGACCGCCTCGGCTACAAGGGCCTGATGACGAATCCACTCTACGACCGCGCGGCCTGGCGCGCCGCGCGCGCGTTCCGGCCCGAGGTGATCCAGGCGGAGCTGCTCTGGACGGCGCCGGCAGCGATCTGGCTGCGGCGCCGGCTGGGCGTGCCCGTGGTGCTGATGCAGGAGAACGTCGAGTACCAGAAGTTTGTGCGCTTTGGGATGAACAGCCCCCTGCTCAAGGGGATCAAGGCGCTCGAGGCGTGGGCCTGCCGTGCGGCGGACCGGGTGGTGGCGCTATCCGAGGTGGACCGCGATTTCATGATCGACCTGTACGGCGTGCCCGCCGGGCGGTTCACGATCATCCCGCACGGCGTCGACCCGGAGCTCTTTGACTACCGCCCGGAAGGTGCCGCAGCGGCGCGGCAGGCACTCGGCCTGGACGGCGCCGTGCCACTGCTCACCTTCGTGGGCAAGCTGGACTATCTGCCCAACGTGCGCGCTGTGGAGTACATCGCCGAGCGGATCGCGCCGGCGGTGTGGGCGCGCTATCCGGGCGCTCGTTTTGCCATCGTGGGGCAGGGGGCCGAGGCGCTGGCCAGGTACCGGCGG